>NZ_JAUMSQ010000145.1:0-5430 GCF_030519285.1 Mycolicibacterium arseniciresistens | reverse complement strand
CGATGTCGGCCGCCCGCTGCGCCTCCGCCGGCGCGATGACGTCGGCCTGCAGCGCCGCCTTGGCCTGCTCGGCGCGACGTTGCTCCACCTCGATGCGGGCCTCCACGCGGGCGGCCTCCGCCTGCTCGGTGGCGATGCCGACGTCCTTCTGGGCGCGTGCGTTCGCCAGCGGCCCCGCCATGTCGGCCTGGGCGTTCTCGGCCTCGGTCTGGGCGCGCAGGCGGGCCAGTTCGACGTCGCGCTTCTGATTGGCGGACGCGATCGCGGTGTCGGCCTCGGCTTGGGCCACCGAACCGGCCTGGCGGGCCTTGGCCGACTGAATCTGGGCGTCGCGCTCTGCCTCGGCGGTGCCGATGGCGGCGTCGCGCTTGACCTCGGCGATACGGCGCTGGCCGAGGGATTCCAGGTAGGCGTTGCGGTCGGAGATGCCGGCGATCTTGAGGACGTCGACCTCCATGCCGATGCGGGCGAGGTCGCCGCCTGCTTCGTCGACCACGCTGCGCGCCAGGGTGTCGCGGTTGGAGTTGAGGTCCTCGACGGTCATCGTGGCGGTGATGCCGCGCAGGCTGCCCGCCAGGATCTCGTTGATCTGCCGCTGCAGCTCGTTGAGGTCCGAGGTGAGGAAGCGCTGC
Organism: Mycolicibacterium arseniciresistens; assembly: GCF_030519285.1. Taxonomy (NCBI): domain Bacteria; kingdom Bacillati; phylum Actinomycetota; class Actinomycetes; order Mycobacteriales; family Mycobacteriaceae; genus Mycobacterium; species Mycolicibacterium arseniciresistens. Next base: position 4,798 of record NZ_JAUMSQ010000145.1, on the reverse strand, counting down.
ACCGCCGTCTGCACGGCCTCCTCCGACGAGCCGATGCGGACCAGCCCGACCGCCTCGACGTTGACCGGGACGCCGTTGTTGGACAGCGCGTTCTGCAGGTTGATGCTGACGTTGAACGGTTCGAGGCTCATGATGTCGACGCGTTCGATCCCCGGCACGCGGAATCTGGCGCCGCCGCGGACCACCTTCGGGGTGCCGCGGCCGGTGAAGACGGCCACCTCGTTGGGCGGCACCTTGATGTAGTTCTTCACGTAGATCAGCGGGAGCGCGACGAACAGCAGCAGCGCCGCGATCACCGCGACGATCACGATCATCAGCACGGACATGGGTCAGAACCTTTCGGACGGATGGTCGAGATCGGGGACGGCGACGACGTGGACGTAGTCGGCGTCGACGTCGGCGATGTAGACCTGGGTGGACTTGGGCAGTGCCGCCGGCTCGTCGCTGCGGGCCTTGGATCGCACCCGGTTTCCGTCGGCGTCGACGAACGACACCTCGCCCCAGCCTTCGGGCGGCACCTCGAGGGTGACGGTGCCGAGCAGGCCGATGTAGGAGGAGCGGCCGCGGTGGGAGTTGGCCTCCTGGCGGCGGAGGTAGGGCAGCAGCACGCCCTGCAGCAGCGCAACGAGGACGATGGCGGCGCCGCCGGCGACCAGCGCGGAGCCGAACCCGGGCAGGCCGGCCCATTCGCCGATCAGCCCGCCCGCGCCAGCGCCGAGCACCGCCGCCGACAGCCCGGTCAGGCTGAGGAACGGCATGCCGTCGCCGCTGCCCACCTCGGCGAACAGCAGCGCCGACAGCACCGCGACGGCCCCGACGACGAACGCCGCGAGGTACACAGCGGTCACGGGATCCTCCGGGCGGACGGGTACGGCAACAGGGTGATCATGGTCCATTCTCGGTGCCCGCGGACGCGTCTCGCGCATCAATTGCGGCGAACCACGTACGCTCGCGTCGCGACGGCGCACGCTTGGTCGTCGCACCGGCCGGTCGGCGGCGGCGACCGCACACGAGGTGCGGCTGCGCCGCTGGTCGGACGATTTTGGGGCGGGCGGCCGAGCGGGTAGTATTGACCAACGGTGCGGCAGCCGCGCCGACTCTTGCGTGCCCCTGGTTTGGAATATCCGACTACTGGCTCACGTTGTAGTCGATTCGATTGCTGCGCCGAACGGCGCCAATACCAAGACAGGACACGGAGGACTTCCGAGAACTCATGGCCAAGAAAGACGGTGCCATAGAGGTCGAGGGCCGCGTGGTCGAACCCCTGCCCAATGCGATGTTCCGCATTGAGCTGGAGAACGGACACAAGGTGCTCGCCCACATCAGCGGCAAGATGCGGCAGCACTACATCCGCATCCTGCCCGAGGACCGCGTCGTGGTGGAGCTGTCTCCCTACGACCTGTCCCGGGGCCGCATCGTTTACCGCTACAAGTAAGCCCGAGACAGAAGAAGGATCGATAAGCCGTGAAGGTGAACCCGAGCGTCAAGCCCATTTGCGATAAGTGCAGGGTGATCCGCCGGCATGGGCGGGTCATGGTGATCTGCTCCGATCCGCGACACAAGCAGCGCCAGGGCTGATCCGCCCCGGCGGCTGCGCCGCAGTACCTCACAACTGAATGCTGACCTCCCAGCACCACCGAGCGGATACGCCGCTCGATCACGTCCGGTCGGAGGCCGGACCCCGACTACACCGTCGATTCATCGGCAGTAGCAGGGAACGGGCTGGGAAAAGACCTCCGCAAAGAGAAGGAATGGCACACCCATGGCCCGATTGATGGGCGTCGATCTGCCACGCGACAAGCGCATGGAGATCGCACTCACTTACATCTACGGCATCGGCCGTACCAAGTCGCAGGAGATCCTGTCGGCCACTGGTATCGACCGCGACCACCGCACCAAGGACCTGACCGACGACCAGGTCACCCAGCTGCGCGACTACATCGAAGCCAACATCAAGGTGGAGGGCGACCTGCGCCGCGAGGTTCAGGCAGACATCCGCCGCAAGATCGAGATCGGCTGCTACCAGGGCCTGCGGCACCGCCGTGGCCTGCCGGTGCGCGGCCAGCGGACCAAGACCAACGCGCGTACCCGCAAGGGCCCCAAGCGCACCATCGCCGGCAAGAAGAAGGCCAGGTAACCCCAGATGCCACCTGCGAAGAAGGCCGCGGCCGGTCCCAAGAAGGGCCAGAAGACCCGCCGCCGGGAAAAGAAGAACGTCCCGCACGGCGCCGCGCACATCAAGAGCACGTTCAACAACACCATCGTGTCGATCACCGATCCCCAGGGCAACGTCATCGCCTGGGCGTCCTCGGGTCACGTCGGCTTCAAGGGGTCGCGTAAGTCGACGCCGTTCGCCGCTCAGCTGGCCGCCGAGAACGCGGCCCGCAAGGCGCAGGAGCACGGTGTGAAGAAGGTCGACGTGTTCGTCAAGGGTCCGGGTTCGGGCCGCGAGACCGCCATCCGATCGCTGCAGGCCGCCGGCCTCGAGGTCGGTGCCATTTCCGATGTCACGCCGCAGCCGCACAACGGTTGCCGTCCGCCCAAGCGGCGCCGGGTCTAGAAGGGATCTGACCAATGGCTCGTTATACCGGACCCGCCACCCGCAAGTCCCGCCGTCTCGGCGTCGACCTGGTCGGTGGAGATCAGTCCTTCGAGAAGCGCCCCTACCCGCCCGGCCAGCACGGCCGCGCGCGGATCAAGGAGAGCGAGTACCGCCAGCAGCTGCAGGAGAAGCAGAAGGCCCGCTTCACCTACGGCGTGATGGAGAAGCAGTTCCGCCGTTACTACGAAGAGGCCAACCGCGTCGCGGGCAAGACCGGCGAGAACCTGCTCCAGATCCTGGAGAGCCGGCTCGACAACGTCGTGTACCGCGCCGGGCTCGCCCGGACCCGCCGCATGGCGCGTCAGCTGGTCAGCCACGGCCACTTCACCGTCAACGGTGTCAAGGTCGACATCCCGAGCTACCGGGTGTCGCAGTACGACATCATCGACGTCAAGGACAAGTCGGTGAACACCGATCCGTTCGTGATCGCGCGGGAGACCGCGGGTGACCGTCCGATCCCGTCGTGGCTGCAGGTCGTCGGCGAGCGTCAGCGCATCCTGGTGCACCAGTTGCCGGAGCGCGCGCAGATCGACGTGCCGCTCGCCGAGCAGCTCATCGTCGAGTTCTACTCGAAGTAACACCCTGCGCGCCCGATCCCGGGCGTCGCAGTTCACTGACCGGCATCAAATAGCGGATGCCGAGAAGGAGATAGAAACACCATGCTGATTTCTCAGCGCCCCACACTGTCCGAAGAGACGGTTGCCGAGAACCGGTCGCGGTTCGTCATCGAGCCGCTGGAGCCGGGCTTCGGCTACACGCTTGGCAACTCGCTCCGGCGCACCCTGCTGTCGTCCATCCCGGGCGCCGCGGTCACCAGCATCCGCATCGACGGTGTGCTGCACGAGTTCACCACCGTGCCGGGGGTCAAGGAAGACGTCACCGACATCATCCTGAACCTCAAGGGCCTGGTCGTGTCGTCCGAGGAGGACGAGCCGGTGACCATGTACCTGCGCAAGCAGGGTCCGGGCGAGGTCGCCGCGGGTGACATCGTGCCGCCCGCCGGCGTCACGGTGCACAACCCCGACATGCACATCGCCACCCTCAACGACAAGGGCAAGCTCGAGGTCGAGCTCGTCGTCGAGCGCGGCCGCGGCTACGTCCCCGCCGTGCAGAACAAGGCGTCGGGCGCCGAGATCGGCCGCATCCCGGTCGACTCGATCTACTCGCCGGTGCTCAAGGTCACCTACAAGGTGGAGGCGACCCGCGTCGAGCAGCGCACCGACTTCGACAAGCTGATCCTCGACGTCGAGTCGAAGAACTCGATCACCCCGCGGGACGCGCTGGCCTCGGCCGGCAAGACCCTCGTCGAGTTGTTCGGTCTGGCACGGGAACTCAACGTCGAGGCCGAGGGCATCGAGATCGGGCCGTCGCCGGCCGAGGCCGACCACATCGCCAGCTTCGCGCTGCCGATCGACGACCTCGACCTGACGGTGCGGTCCTACAACTGCCTCAAGCGCGAGGGTGTGCACACGGTGGGCGAGCTCGTGGCCCGCACGGAGTCCGATCTGCTGGACATCCGCAACTTCGGCCAGAAGTCCATCGACGAGGTGAAGATCAAGCTGCACCAGCTGGGTCTCTCGCTGAAGGACAGTCCTGCCACGTTCGATCCCTCGGAGGTCGCCGGTTACGACGCCGCGACCGGCACCTGGAACAGCGACGCAGGTTACGACCTGGACGCCGACCAGGACTTCGCCGAGACCGAACAGCTCTAAGAACATCCGTCCCGGTCCTACCTGATACGGGGGCCGGCCCCATTTAGGAGATAGTCGCCATGCCCAAGCCCACGAAGGGCGCTCGCCTCGGCGGGTCGTCGTCGCACCAGAAGGCGCTGCTGGCCAACCTGGCCACCTCGCTCTTCGAGCACGGCCGCATCAAGACGACCGAGCCCAAGGCGAGGGCATTGCGGCCCTACGCGGAGAAGCTGATCACCCATGCCAAGAAGGGCACGCTGCACAACCGGCGTGAGGTGATGAAGAAGATCCGCGACAAGGACGTGGTGCACTCGCTGTTCGCCGAGATCGGCCCGTTCTTCGCCGACCGCAACGGTGGCTACACCCGGATCATCAAGGTGGAGGCACGGAAGGGCGACAACGCCCCGATGGCCGTCATCGAGCTGGTGCGGGAGACCACTGTCACCTCGGAGGCCAACCGGGCCCGCCGGTCGGGCGGCTCCAAGGCCGCTCCGGTGGCCGCCGC
>NZ_JAUMSQ010000144.1:0-17389 GCF_030519285.1 Mycolicibacterium arseniciresistens | reverse complement strand
CGATGGCCGTCATCGAGCTGGTGCGGGAGACCACTGTCACCTCGGAGGCCAACCGGGCCCGCCGGTCGGGCGGCTCCAAGGCCGCTCCGGTGGCCGCCGCGGCGGCGCCGCAGGCCGCGGTCGAGCCGGAGGCCACCGAGGGCCCGGTCGCCGACGACTCCTCTGCCGAGGAGACCGCCGCCACCGACGCGCTGCCCGAGGCGGAGGACACCACCGCCGCCGAGGCGTCGCGCTCGACGGAGACCGACGACCCGACCGCTGACAAGGGCGACGACGCCAAGTAGTCACGCTGTGAACATGCCCGCCATCGACTCCGGTGGCGGGCTTGTTCGTCTTCGGCTCGAGATCGCCTACGACGGCACAGCGTTCGCGGGCTGGGCGGCGCAGACGGGCCAGCGCACGGTGGCCGGTGTGCTGGACGAGGCGTTGTCCACGGTGTTCCGTACGCGGGTGGTGATGCGGGCCGCCGGCCGCACCGACACCGGGGTGCACGCCACCGGCCAGGTCGGCCACGTCGACGTGCCCGCTGCCGCGCTGTCACACGCCTACCCGCGGCGCAGCCCACCGGGGGAGACCGAGTTCGGCCCGCTGGTGCGCCGGCTGGGCCGGTTCCTGCCCGACGACGTCCGGGTCCTCGGGATCGCCCGCGCCGCAGCTGGATTCGATGCCCGGTTCTCGGCGCTGCGCAGGCACTACACCTACCGGCTGTCGACGGCCCCGTACGGCGTGATGCCGCAGCTGTCGCGGTTCGTGACGGCCTGGCCGCGTGCGCTCGACGTCGACGCGATGGCGGTCGCCTCCGGGCCGTTGATCGGCCTGCACGACTTCGCCGCCTTCTGCCGGCACCGCGAGGGCGCCACCACGATCCGCGATCTGCAGCGGCTGGACTGGTCGCGCGACGGTGACCTGATCACCGCGCACGTCACCGCCGACGCCTTCTGCTGGTCGATGGTGCGCTCGCTGGTCGGCGCGCTACTCGCCGTGGGCGAGGGCCGGCGCGACCCCGGCTGGTGCGCGGGCCTGCTCACGGCGTCCCGGCGGTCGAGCGACTTCGCCGCCGCGCCGGCGCACGGCCTCACGCTGGTCGGTGTGGACTACCCGCCCGACGATCAGCTGGCGGCCCGCACCACGGTCACCCGCGAGCTGCGCGTGATCGACTGACGTCAGATGCGGCCTGCGACGAAGTCGGCGGCCTGGTTGACCATGCCGGCGTTGATGTAGGCCCTGGCCGCGTGGTCACCCCAGTTCTTCTCCCAGGTGTTCGGATCGGCCGGGTTACAGATGGGGTCCGCGCCGTGGCACAACTCGATGGTGCGCTCACGGTAGAGCGGGCTGAGCGCGCCGATCGGGCCGGCCCACGCGCTGCCGTTGCCGAACAGCGCGACGGCCGCGATCTTCTGGTCCATGCCCGGGGGCAGTGGCTTCTTGAACCCGAAAGCGGCGATCGGTGCGGCCAGCACGATATCGGTGACCGCGGCGCCCAATGAATAGCCGCCGAGCACCAGCCGGGTGTCGGGGCATCGGCCCGCCATGTCCTGGATGCGGGAGCTCATGTCGTTGGCGCCGATGTCGACCTGGGTGTCGGCGGGGTAGTTCACCGCGTAGAGGTTGATGTCCCGGTCGGACTTGTTGCGCAGTGCACTGATGAAGTTGTTGCCGATGAGGCCCGCGCCAGGGGACTCGACCCGGCCGCGGGCGAAGATCACCTCGACCTGCGGGCAGGCCTGCGCCGACGCCGTGGCCGCGACGCCGTCGACGGGGACGGCGGCAGGCGCGACCAGCAGACCGGCGGCGACGAGGACAGCGGAGGCGGCCAGGCCGCACCGGCGGGCCCAGGTGTTCACAGCATTCACCCAGCCGATAGTAGCCAAAGAAATTGACGGCACGGCCGGGCTAGAGAAGTCCGGCGGCGAAGCGCGCCGCCTGGTCGGCCGCCGCACCCGCGTAGTCGCGGTGCGCGGCAACGCTCTCGCCGTCGGTGCAGACGGGGTCGCCGGGGTTGCACAGGTCGATCGCCCGGGCGCCGTAGACCGGGCTGCGGGTGAGCGGAAGACCCAGTTTCGCCGTTGGGTTGCCGAAGACCGCAACGGCCGCAACGTGATCCGGCACGTTGGCCGGTAGCGGAGAATTGAAGCCGATGGCGGGCACCGGAACTGCGGCGATGACGTCGATGACGGCGGCGCCCTGGGAGTAACCGCCGAGCACCAGACGGGTGTTCGGGCAGTTGGCGACCATGTACTGGATGTGGCCGCTGGCGTCGTTGGCGCCCGCGGCCGCTGCCAGGAAGTCATAGCTTGCCGGATAGTTCACCGCGTAGGCGCCGACCGACCGGTCGCCGACCCGGCCGCGCAGCGACTCGACGAACGCGTTGCCGATCCGGCCCAGGCCGGCCGCCTCGTCGGTGCCGCGGGCGAACACCACCTCGACGTCGGGACAGTCCTGGGCCGTTGCGGTGGCCGGTCCGCCCACCAGGACGGCGGCCATGGCCGAGAGGACGGCGGCGGTGACGATGATCGCCCGGCGCAGCACCCGGCGTGAAACAAGATCAGAGCTCACGCTGAAGTGTAACGCGCGAAGTTGCTAAATCAGTCCCGCGGCGAACGTGGCGGCCTGGGTGACGAAGGGCGAGGCCTCGTATCGGGTGTGCGCGAACGGGTTGCGGCCGTCCGAGCAGATCGGGTCGCCGTCGCTGCACGCGTCGATGCTCTTGCCCGCGAAGGTGCCCCGCGCCGACAGCGGGCTGCCGAACTTGGCCGACGGGTTGCCGAACACCGCGACCGCGGCGACCTTGCTGTTGTAGCCGCCCGGCAGCGGCGGCGCCGAGGCGATGGCACCGATCCGGTCGCCCAGTGGCGGCACGCCGGCCAGCATGTCCATCACCGCCGCCCCCTGTGAGTAGCCCCCCAGCACGAACCGGGTCGAGGGGCACTGTCCCGACACCGAGGCGATCCGCGCGGTGACGTCGTTGGCGCCGTCGGCCGTGGTGAGGAAGTCGTAGGTGGCGGGATAGTTCACGCCGTAGGTGCTCAGCGTGCGACCGCCGAGCAGCGGCCGCATCTGGTCGGCCAGCGCCTGGCCCACCCGGCCGATGCCGCCCGGTTCGCTGGTGCCGCGGGCGAAGATCAACTCGACGTCGGAGCAACCCTGGGCGGCGGCCACGGGGGCCGGCCCGGCCACGGTGAGGGCGGCCGCCGACAGCGCGGCGGCCACGACGGCGGCGAATCGGGAAGCGGAGCTAAGCAACGTCACCGGGTCATACTCACACAGGTGGGTCAGTTGCGGCCAACGGACTGCGTGTGAGGAAGCTCGCCGACGGTGTCGGGCCAGTCCGCGGCGTGCGCCGCGGCGGTGTCGCTGCGGTCGCCGAGCCGTGCGACGGCCAGGCCGAGCAGCACCACCGCGCCGCCGAGGGCCTGGGTCGCGCTGATGGCCTCGCCGAGCAGCAGCCAGGCCGCAAGCACGGCGAACATCACCTCGGACAGCCCGACCAGCGAGGCGAACCGCGGGCGCAGCCGGGCGATGCCGACGATGCCGAGCGAATAGGCCACGGCGGTGGGGACGAGGCCGAGGGCGATCACGGGCACCACCCAGGACGTGGTCCATCCCGCGATGACGGCGTCGCGGGCGGTGAACGTCATCGGCATCACGCCGGTCAGGCCGAGCAGGGCGGTGGTGGCGGCACCCACCGCCAGCCCGCCGGCGGCCAGGGTGATCGGATGCAGCCCGGCAGAGCCGTCGGGGCGTTGCCCGCCGACCTTGTCCGACATCAGGAAGTAGCAGGCCGCGCAGACCGCCGCGGCCAGACCCCAGCCGACGCTGACGAGATTGATATGCGCGGCGGCCAGTCCGCCCGCGCCGACCACCCCGAGCACCAGCATGATTCCGACGACCGCGGTCGCCGCGCCGGCGAGGGTGAGCGAGCTGGGCCGCCTCCTGGTGCTGATCCAGAGCCAGGCCACCACCAGGACCGGTGCGGTGTACTCGAGCAGCAGTGCCACGCCGACCGACAGGTGGTTGACGGCGTTGTAGTAGAACAGCTGCGCGCCGGCGATCGGCACGAGTCCGTAGGCGACGACGGTGCGGCGGTGGGTCAGCGCCTCGCGGATCCAGCCCGGTCGCACGGCGGTGGCGAACAGTGCCATCAGCAGGGCGCCGCCGGCGAGCCGGGCGGTGACCGCCGCGGTGGGGCTCCAGCCCGCTGCCATCAGCGACTTGCCGAGGGGGCCCGACATGCCGAACGCGAGAGCGGACCCGACGGCGAACATCAGGCCCATCCGGAACTCGTGGACGGCCGGTGCCGGGCGCAGCGTGGACGCCATGTGGCGACCTCCCCTCATGTAAGGAGTAAAATGAGCTTTGGTCATGACGCTAACTGCGGAGGGAGTCATGAGTCAAATGGTTTTCACTCATGACACCGAGCTCACCCTGCGCGCGGCGTGTGTGCTGATCAACACCGACCGGGTGGACGGCGAACAACTCGCCGACGTGGCCGCACTCGACGAGTACCTCGACGGCTTCGGCTGGACCGGCAGGCGCGACCGCGACGCCGCCGAGCTGGCCGACGTGCACCGGCTCCGGCAGCGGCTGGGCGCGATCTGGGCGGTGGCCGACGACGAGGAACGCACGGTCGGTCACGTCAACGCGCTCCTCAGTGACACCCGAGCGGCGCCGTGGCTCACCCGCCACCCCGAGATGCCGGAATGGCACCTGCATCTGGCATCGGTGCACGACCCGCTGTGGCAGCGGATGGGCGCGGAGATGGCGATGGCGCTCGCGGACCTGATCCGCGGGGGCGAGTTGCGACGGCTCAAGGTGTGCGCGGCACCCGACTGCGAAGCGGTGCTGGTGGATCTTTCCCGCAACCGGTCCCGGATGTTCTGCGACACCGGCAACTGCGGCAACCGCCAGCACGTGGCCGCGTATCGCGAACGGCGCGCCAAGGACTCGTGACGCCGGCTTTGATGCGCCCGGCGGCCGGAAGATCAGGGCATGTAGAAGCCGCGGATGCGGTGGTAGCGGCCCCGGCCCAAGAGCGCGTTGGCGGCCTGCAGCCCCGACACCACCGCCGCCTCGATGCAGCCCGCGTTGATACCCGTGTCGGTCCAGTCACCGGCGAGCACCAGGTTGTCGTAGCCGCTCTCGTCCGGACGCAGCCGGTACCGGTCGCTGCCCGGCACCGACTGCACATAGCGGTCGGACGGATCCACGTTGACGCTGAGGTGTTGTGTCTCGATGGCCGCCTTGCCTACACGAGCATCGTTGCCACACAACAGTTCCCATTGGAAATCACCAGCGCGATAGGCGTTCGGGAAGAACAGCGCGAGGTTTGCCTCCACGTGGTGGGTGGCGTCGGCGAGCACCGCTTCACGCCAGCGGGACAGGTAGTCGTCGTGGGGCTCCGCGGTCGGCCACCGAGCCTTCAGGCTGCCGCAGAAGTAGGCCACCGTCTGCGGCGCGTCGCCGTCGGGCCAGTGCTCGGCCCACAATGTCTGGGGCATCGAGGCCCACGTCTCGAAAGGCCTCAGGTATGCGCTGATCGTTGCGCCGGGCGCGTGCCAGCCAAGTGCCCTTTCCGCCGGTCGCAACCACAGTTGCAGCGCCTGGGTGGCGACGGTCTTGACGTGGGCGGTCATCTGCGCCCACTCGGGACGGTCGGAGATGAGGGCGGGCGCGACGACGGGCAGCATGCCGATGGAGACGGCCAGAACCACGTGGTCGAAATGTTCACCCCGACGCAGCACGCGCTGCTCGACGTCCGAGGGCTCGGTGAAGTGCGATTCCAGATCGCCGACCGTGGTGGTCGCGACGACCTGGTCGGTCAGCGGCGTGGCGGGAAACACCGGCAGACCCTTGACCGTCGTCAACGGTTCGTACACTTCGCGGCCGTCCGCGAGATCGAGTTGTCTTGCCAGAGCGATTGTCTCGATCGTATGGCCGCGCGGGTCCGGCTGCAGCGCGACGAGCCGGTGGAAGAACTCGAACCGAACTCCCCGCCGCCGCAGTGCCTGGTACAGCGGGGCGATGACGACGTCACCCATGCCCGCCGTCATCTTCCAGAAGATTGCGCCGCGATAACCGAACAACACCTGGCCGATCAGGAACACCATGGTTCCGGCCGCGACCGCCGGTCGTTCCGGGTCGCCGTCGGCGTAGCCGAACACGAGGTCGTACAACCCGCGTATCAGGGGTGACTCCAGGATGTCCGGGTGGCCGCCGTGGCTGAGCACCCATACCCCGAAGTCGACGTCGTTGATGGCGCGAAACCCGCGCGGATCGGTGATCAGGTCGTCGGCGATGATTCCGCCGATGGCGGCGGCCAGGAGCGAGGCCAGGATCCATCCGCGCCGGTCGGCCGCCCGGCTCTCGTATTCGATCGACTCCCGTGCCGCGCGGAGCACTGCCTCGACCAACAGCGTCGGATTGCCCGCTGCACCACCGGAATCGCCGAATGCGAGTACTCCGGCCAACAGGGCCCGCCTGAGTGCGTCAAGGCCGGCCGACGACTTCGCGCGCGGCGGCTGGGCCGACGCGGTGAACGACAGCCCGGCCGCCGGGGTGTCATCGCCGGTGAGCGAGGCGGTGAAAGCGGCCAACAAACGCAGCGCGCGTTCGACGAAGGTCACCGCTGTCAGTGCTCGGCCCTCTTCGTCGTCCGGTGCCCCCGGCAGGTCGTCGTCGTGAGGGTGGGTGCCCAGCCAAGTCGTCCATTCACCGCCGAAGCGCTCGGTGAGACCGGGATTGTCGGCGGGAACGAGTGCCTCGCGCCACGACGCGATCGGCGATTCCGGATCAGTGGTGGCCCTGTCCAATTCGGCATAACACTCGCGCAGCATCCGGAAGGCGTTCTCGTAGGAGCCGAGCCAGATGTGCAGGCCGTGTTCCTCGATGCGGCCGCTGTTCCCGCGGCTGGACGCCGCCTTGCCGCCGAGTCGCCAGCCGCGCTGGTACACGGTGATCGAGTCGAACCGGTCCCGCCAACCAGGCTCGCTGAGCCGCCATGCCGCGCTGAGACCGGCCATGCCGCCGCCGAGGATCGCGACCGCTCCGCCGCCGGCACTCACCCGAGAAGGGCCCTCGCGCGGACGAGTTCGGGCCAGTCGCTGTGTGCAGGGAACCGGCTCACCGCTTCGAGGAGCGCCTCCGAGGCGCCCGGCCCGTCGGACTCGTGGTACGACAGCGCCGCACGCAATTCGAAGACCCGGGCATCCTGTCGACGCGCGAGCTGCAACGCCGCTTGGAGGTCCGCGTGCATCGTCGCGATGTCGTCGTGTGTGTGCGCGCGCAGCCGGAGCAGTTCGGCGTCGTAGAAGTGCATGCCGGTGGACTCCGCCAGATCGAGCGCCGTGTCCAATCGCTGCTTGGCCTCGTCGTGGGCGACGGCGGCGATCCACAGCCGCGCCAGCACCGCGTCGTAGAACGTGACCAGGGAGATGGCTCCCAGCGCGCGCCAGGCGTCGACATACATCTGCATCGTGGCGATGTGACCGCTGAGGTCGACGGTGCCGGTGGAGTCGTCCGCAGCGGCGATCGCACTGACGGTGGCGTCCTGGGCGGCGCCCACCATGGCCCACGAATCGAAGCCGTGCTGCTGCCCTAGTTCCGTCAATTGTCCCGCGACCTGGCGGGCACGGTCGAACTGTCCCGCCTCGATGCGGAAGAGTACTTCGATCTGCCGGGCGTAGGCCAGGCTGAATGCCCCCTTGGGGAAGGGTAATTGGGCACAACGGTCCTCGACCCTGCGGAGCTCTTCCTCCGCTGCGCGCAGATCACCGTCGAGCGCGTGGGACAGTGCGCGATGGGTGTACAGGCCCGCTGACGCGTCGTTCGGCATGAACAGCATGGCCTCGAGTTCGCGTTCCGCTTCCGGAGTGAGCATTTTCAGCGCGACGTCGAATTTGCCTCGTGCGTGCGCGAATTCGCCCCGGTACCACGCGAGCATCCCCAACGCGAGGTCGTTGATCGGGAGGAAGGCCTGCCGCGATCCCACGAGGTTGGCCCGGATCGAGGTGACGAGCAGTTCGGCACGATCGAGGTCGGCGCGCATCGTGTAGTACGGGTACAGCGACATGACCGTCGAGAACACGTCGTCGTCGCGCAGGTCGCTGCTGCACAGCTCGAGGCAGCGTTCGAAGTCGGTCGCCGCGTTGGCGCTGGACACTCCTTCGGCGGCCTGTGCCAGCAGTGCGCGGCGCAGCCTCAGGTCGATCTCGAGTCGATGGCGGTCCGCGCCGGGCGGTGCCTGCTCGATCTGCGTCACCGCGTAGGTGAGATGGGTGCGTGCTTCCCCGAGTGCACCACGCGTCCACGCGTTCGCCGCTGCCCGGCCGTAGGCCGACGCCGCTTCGAGATGCCGTTCGGCCCGTTCGTAGTGGCGGGCGATCAGCGGCCAGTCGGGATTGCCCTCGACAGGCCCGGAGACCAGTGCATCGGCGACTCGGCTGTGCAGTGTCCGCCGGATGCTCGGTGGCGAGAGCTCGGCGGCGACTTCTCGAAGCAATTCGTGCCGGAACCGCCAACTCTCGGCGTCGAGCGGTTCGAGCACCCGGCCGGCCGTCAGCTGCGTGATGACCTCATCGACGGCGGCGCCGTCGAGGTCGGTGGCAGCCATCAGCAGGCCGCGGTCCACTCGGCTGCCGATGATCGCCGCGGCCTCGACCACCCGCAGCGCTTCAGTGCTGGTGCGAAGCCGGGCGAACAGCGCTTCGTACAGGCTGTCCGGTACCTCGACCGACCGGGTGCCTGCGGCCGTCTGCTGCCTGAGCTTGGCCACCACCTCCTCGATGTAGAGCGGCACCCCGTCACAGCGCCGGTGGACAATGCGCTGCTCGTCGTCGGTGGCGCCGGGGTGCAGCGCCGTCGTCAGTTCGGCGACCTCGTCGGGGTTGAGCGGCTGCAGCTCGAACACCGTCGTCCGCGACAGGTCCGACACGGCGACCGGGACGCGACTGGTCATCACGACCAGGACGTGCCCGCCGAGGTCGGCGCGCAGGAGCGCCTGTACGACCTCGATGGTCGTCTCGTCGAACCAGTGCAGATCTTCGACGAGCACCACGGACGGCGCGCTGCGCACACAGCTCAGCAGATATGTCTGTACTGCCTCGCCGATGAGGTCGTAGAGTCTGCGGCCCTCGGCATGCACCGGTTCATATCCGCTGTCGGCGCCGATGCCCAGAACAGGCGCCAATAGTGGGACGACGGCGTCGGCGTCAAGGGAACGGTGCTCGACCTCACGCCGTAGACGACGCAGGCGCTCATCGGCATCCGAGGTGCGCGTTATCCCGCACTGCCGTTCGAGCAGTCGGCGGATCGGTCGCAGCCCCACGTCGGTGTGGAAGGGCGAGCCGATGAGCTGGAGCACCGCGCCGTGCGAGTGTTCGGCCATGTCGACCGCCGACCATGCGAGCCGGCTCTTGCCGATGCCCGCGTCACCCGCGAACAGCACCCCCGGATTGTCGAGGCCGTTCGTCAAGGCCTGCGACCAACCCCGCTGGAGATACCGGTGTTCGTCGCTGCGGCCCACCAACGGGCCGAGCGGCGTCGCGACGACGTCGCGTTCAGCCAGGACGCGGAAGTAGTGCACCGGGACGTCAACACCTTTGACGTTGCGCGGCAGCCGGGCCTCGAGGTCGAAGCCGTCACGGATCAACGGCTCGATCGCCGACGACACGGCCACCGTGCCGGGTTCGGCGAGGCTGCAGACGCGGGCGGCCAGGTTCGCCGCGAGGCCGTAGACGTCGTCCTGTGCTGTATCGAGATAGACGATGCCCCGGTGGATTCCGACCCGCACGTTGATGTCGAAGCCGAAGCGCTTGTGCACCCGATCGCTGAGGGCGGTCACCTCGCGTGTGATGTCCAATCCGGCCTGCACCGACCGTCGCACGTCGTCCTCGTGCGCGCGGGGATGGCCGAAGAATGCCAGCAGACCGTCACCCTTGGTGTTGCCCACATGGCCTTCGTAGGCACGCACGACGCGCAGCACGTCATCGCGGTAGCGGCCGACCACGGTGCGGTAGACCTCCGGCTCGATGCGGGTCGACAGAGCGGTGGAATCCACCAGGTCGACGAACATGATCGTGAGCCGCCGGATCTCACCGTGATTGGCGGGGGCGGCCAGCAGGTCCTCGGCGTCGGTGTTGTCGCTGTCGACGGCCAACACCTGTCCGGCGAGCCGGTTCGCCGTAGTCCGGTCACCGTCGGCCAGCGCCGCGACGGCGCGGTCTAGCAGCCGGTCGACCCCGGAGGCTGGTCGATTCGTCGGAGTCACAACTCGAAGGACACCGTCTGGGTGTCGACGGTGCCCGCCCCGGCGCCGGTGCCGGTCATCGTCACCTCGCCGACGTATACGCCGCTCGGGATGCCGGCGGAGTTCACCACGAGCCGGAAAGTGGTGGCGTTGGCGAGAAGCCGGGCATCGGCGGGTTCGAAGCTGACGAGCCCACAGATGTCCTCGTTCGGCACGTCCTTACGGCACAGCGACTTCGCCGTCAGGGTCCGGTCCCACGTCCGGATATCCTCGACGGGGATGGGATCGCTGGTCAGCACTGGGTTTCCGTAAGCGCCCGGTCCGGCCGCGATGGTCTGGGCGATCTCGGCGCCGCGCAGCATGCCGATGCGGGTCAGCTTGATCGCCGACGTCAGCCATTCGTCTCGGTCGAAGAAGTCCTTCTTCGCGCTGAACGCCGCAAGGCTGTCCTCGGCGACCCGCGTGGCCTCGAGCAGGCCGCGCCGCACCACGGTGGAGAGGTGGTCGGCCAACAGCAACACCTTCGGGTCCGGCGCTGTCTGCAGCGGAATCCGGGCGATGTCGGAGGCGCCGCGGATCGCGATCCTCGTCATCTCGAACAGCGACGCCGCGGCGTCGTCGGGCGTGAAGTTCGTCGTGTCATTGTCGTTGATTTTGTTGGCGGCGTCGACGGCGACCTTCGCTGCTTCGTCGACCGTGGCCGACGCGCGCGCGGCGATCTTTGCGGCGATGACTTTCGGGTCGTCCATCAGGGCGTCACATCCTTCGGTGGCTTCACATTTCGCTCCGCCTTCTCGTAGACCTCCAGCGACCACTCCTTGAGATCCTTACCCATCTGGGTGGTCACCTCCTCGACATCGGTCTTCACCGTGCCGTCCAGCCACCGGCTCGCGGCGTCGCCGGTGTTGCTGCTCACCTTTTTGATCAGGCTGGTGAGCAGTTCGGCGCCGTCTTTGACCCCGTCGGCGAAGTTGATCGGCAGCGTGGCGGGGACCGGCGGGAAGGTCACGTTGGGGCCGGTGTCGACGGGTTTCTTGCTCTGCGCACCCATGGGCCAGCCCTCGACGGGCTTCTTATTAGGGTTGAAGTCGCCGTTTGTCGCCTTCCGCGCGGCGGCGATGATCATCTCGTAGGCCGAGTCACCCCAGCCGAGCTGGCAACCGAGTGCCGCCGTCGCGGTCGGGCTGAGGCCGTTGACCCGCTCCTCCTTGCTGGTGCGGACCCGGACCCCCGTGCCGTCCGGTTTCGGGGTCACCCACACGTAGCCGTTGTCGATTTCGACGATGCCGATGCACTTGTCCTCGCCTTGGCGGTTGGGGTCCAACTGGTAGTTGATGTAGAAGCCGTTGTCGCTATTCTCGAGCGAGAAGATGAGTGCGGTCTTCAGCGTGTAGTACTCGGGTTCGGCGGAGATCTCCTCGAGGATCCGGCACCAACCGTCACTGGTGAAGTAGGGCTGCTGCTTGGTCATCGACTGGAAGAATTTCGGATAGCACAGATGCCAGTTCGCCGGATGGATGATCGCCTTGACCTGGTCGACGGTGATGTCGTCGTCGCAGCATTCGGTGTAGAGCGTGCTGCAGTACTGTCCGCCGGCGTCCTCGAGGGTGCCGAAGCAGGGCAGCGAATCGTTCGCGAACTCCGGGCTGACGGCTTCGGCGGCGAGGACCTTCCAGGATTCGCGATCGGTGACGCGGTCGATGTTCTCCAGCAGATAACTGGCGTTGCTGGCCGGATCGCGGGGGCCGTCCCTGGGGACGAGCGGTTCCGCCGGCACCGGCCACGGCTCGACCAGTCCGGTGAGCACGTCCGACAGCGTCTCGTCGATCCCGTCCCCGCGCAGTTGCTTGATCCGCTCCAGGGTGACCAGTCCGAACGCCGCCCTCGCCCGCGCAGGATTGCGATCCTCCTTGGCCGCAACGTCCGTCCACGATCTACGCGGCCGCGGTGTCCGGGTCAGTTCCTCGCGTGCCTGAGCGATGGAAGGGAACTCGAAGGGTGACCTCGATCGGCGCATCGGCCTCGACCCCAGGAACTCCTGCAGCTCGCGAAACCAGCCCTGCCGCCCCAACCCGGTGGAGTAGGGCATCAGCTTCTCGACGAGCGCGACGATCTGAGCATGCGCGGCGGTGGATTCCGCTTCCGACTCGACGACCTGTCTGTCGATCTCACCGAACACAGCCAACGAGTTACTGCGAATATCTGCCATGGTCCCCGCCTCCCATGAATTGACGCCTTAGCATAGCGTTGTACTGGCGAAACAGCGGAAAAACGGCGATCGGGGGGCGAGTTGGCCGAGCGTGGTTTGGGCGACGACAGCACGCTGCTCGACCTGCCCTGGGCAGCGGTGTTCGACCCGGCAGCGAATGCGCGGGCGTTGGGGGCGGTGCAGTCCCAAGGACTGCGCGCCGCAACGGAACTCGTCGACCGGTTCGTGACGGTGTTCGCTGAGGGCGAGTCATCCGGGTCGCGGGATGATTCCGACGACAACGCAACGGCGACAACGCGAAACGCTGCACCCGACGCTCGTGTCGACGGCCTTTTCTCGGCATGGCAGAACTTGATATCGAAAATTACGCCGACGGCTGGCACGTCCAATGCCGCCGCCGGTGGTGTCGCGACGCTCGACGTTGTGGGCGGCCTACCGGCGAACACCGTTCACCTCACCGTCACCGGCGCCGGTGCGGCTCACACCGAGGTATGGCTGCACAACGGTGGTCCGGACGACCTCGGTGAGGTCCGGTTGCGCAGCAGCGAGCTGCTCGGTCACACCGGACACAGCATCGCCGCGGCTCAAGTGACGTTCGACCGCCGGTCGGTACCCCTGCCACCGCGGACCAGTGTCGGGACAGTGGTCACCGTGCAGGTACCCGACGGCACGCCGCCCGGGGTGTATCGCGGCACTCTTCTCGTGGACGACCACCCGGACCTGTGGCTGTCGATGATGCTGACGGTGCGGGAATGACCGACACCGCCGACGCGCTCGACCTGGTCGAGAATGTCGAGGCCACCCTGCGCGAGGTCGGCCGGGCGGTCCGTCGCACCATGCTCGACGCCATGCCCGACGGGGAACCGGTGCACTGGCTCTACGGGCCGATGCGCGAGTATCCATCGCGCCCGGGCAAGGCGCTGCGCCCGGCCCTGTGCCTGGCCGCCGGGCGGGCATTCGGGGCTCCCACCGAGGAACTCCTGGGCGTCGGCGTGGCGATCGAACTGCTGCACAACGCCTTCCTGGTCCACGACGACATCGCCGACGGCAGTGAGATGCGCCGGGGCCGGCCCACGCTGTCGGCGAGTCACGGGCTCGCCGCGGCACTCAACGCCGGCGACGGACTGGCGATCGTGGCCGGGCAGGTGCTGCGGCGTGCCACCCGGCGACTCGACCGGGACCTGGCCGACCTGGTGTGGAGCGAATTCGACACCATGGCCCTGCGCACCCTCGAGGGACAGGCCATCGAGATCGGTTGGCAGCGTGACGACGTCGAGAACCTCGACCCGCAGGACTGCCTCAACCTCATCATGCACAAGACCTGCTGGTACACCACGATCCATCCCTTGCGGGTCGGAGCGATCATCGGCTCGCGAGGCACCGCCGACCTGCGACCCTTGGTGCGTTTCGGCTTCCACTTCGGCGCGGCGTTCCAGATCCGTGACGACCTGCTCAACCTGGTCGGCGACGAGGCCACCTACGGTAAGGAAATCCTCGGGGATCTCTTCGAGGGCAAGCGCACGCTTCCACTGGTGCATCTGATGTCGTCGGCAACCGGTGCCGACAAGGTGCTGGTGCGCGACTATCTGCGGCGCACCCGCGCCGAACGCACGGCCGAGCAGGTGTCCGCGGTGCGGCGGCTGATGGACGACTACGGCAGCATCGCGTTCACCCGTGAGTACGCCGAAGGCATCCTGCTCGTCGCCGAGGAGTACTTCGAGCAGGCTTTCGCCCAGGCCGAGCCCGGACCGGACCTGGACTTCCTGCGGGCGCTGGTGCCCTACGTATGGGCGCGATGGCGCTGACCGCTGCGCCGAGATTGGTGACATGGCGTTGTGCCGCAGGCCGTTAGGCTCTCCTCGGGGGATGCCATGGCGGAATCACGGGAACGCACGACCACTCGGCTGCAGGTCAGTGCACACCGCTTCCTGACGCGCCGGATGCAGCATGCGCTGGTGCGCGGGGACGTCCGGATGCTCGACGATCCGCTACGCGCACAGTCGCTTTCGCTGACCGCCGGTGCCGTGCTGGCAGTGATCGCGATCGCCGGGTGTGCCGTTCTCGCGTTCCTGAGACCACAGGGTGCGATCGACGGCGCGACCATCGTGACGGTCCGGGAGTCCGGCGCCCTCTACGTACGGATCGGTGACACCATCCACCCGGTGCCGAATCTGGCGTCCGCACGCCTGGTTGCGGGCGCCGCGGACGACCCGACGGTGGTGAGCGAGCAGGCGGTCGCCTCGGCCCGCCGCGGCCCGATGGTCGGAATCGCCGGGGCACCGACGTCCATCGGCACCGCCTTGCCGGCGGCCGAATCAATCTGGGACGTCTGCGACTCCGCGGACCGGACGATCGTGCGGGTGGGCTCACCCGCAGACGCGGCGCCGTTCGGCAGTGCCGACGCGGTGCTGGTCGCCCCCGTGGCCGAGAGCGCCGCCACCACATACCTGCTGCACGCCGGCCGACGCGCGCAGGTCGACCTGCGCGACCGTGCCGTCGCCCGGGCGTTGCGGCTCGACGGCCGAACGCCTCGGCCGGTGTCACGCACCCTGCTCGACACCATCCCCGAGGATCCGCCCATCGTCGCGCCCACCATCCCGGGGGCCGGATCCGCCGGGCCGGCGCCGCTCGGCGGGTATCCGGTCGGCACCGTGGTGCGTTTGGCGCGCGCCGAGGCTGCCGAGCACTACGTCGTCCTGACCGACGGTGTGCAACGCATCGGGGAGGTCACCGCGGACCTGATCCGACTCACGGTCACCCAGCCGCACCGTGACATCCCGACGGTCGCCGCCACGGCGCTCGCAGCCGCACCGTCGGTCGAGACACTGCCCGTTGCAACCTTTCCGGCACGCGTGACAGTCGTGGACCCACCGGTGCTGTGCGCGCGATGGCACGACGGCGGCGCTCCGTCGCCAGCCGGGACCACGCTGTGGCGGGCCGAGGCCGTCCCGTCCGGACCCGGGCTCGTCGCGCTGGCACAGGCCGACGGCGCGGGGCCGGGACTCGACGCGGTGGAGGTGCCGGCCGGACGCAGTCTCTTCGTACGCGCGGTCGGTGTCGGCGGGTCGGGTGGCAGCGCGGGACCGCTCTACCTGGTTGACGATCTCGGTGTGGTGTTCGGAGTGCGCGACGTACAGACCGCGCAGCATCTGGGCCTGCCTGCCAACGCGACACCGGCGCCGTGGCCGGTGCTGGCGAGATTGCCGCGCGGACCCGAACTGAGCAGGGATCGCGCGTCAGTCCTACACGACGCGGTGGCGGGACCGGGGCCCGGCTGACGCGCTGAGCGCGACCGCTGCGGCCACCAGGACGCACACGGCGGCGCCGTAGGCCGCGACACGGCGAGGGCGGGTGTCCGGTTCGGCGGCGGTCGGGGGTGAATCCAGCCGCACCGGTCCGCCGCGGCGAGCGTTCGCCGCCGGCGCCGTTCCGGTCACGGCGGCGACCGCATCGACGACACCGTGGCCGACGACCGGGTCCCAGCCCGCCGCCGGTTGTCGGGCGGTGTCCTCGATGCGGGCCATCACCTGTCGGGCGGTCAGCTGCGGCCATCGCGACCGGACCAGTGCCGCAACGCCGCTCACCACGGGAGCCGCGTAGCTGGTGCCGGAGATCGGCTCACCGCCCGACGGTGTGGGCAGTGCGGTGATCAGCCCCTCGCCGTCAGGGTCCAGTGCGACGACTTCCTCGCCGGGCGCCGCCACGTCGACCCACGGCCCCGCCAGGCTGAACGCCGACGGCGCGCCCGAGGCGTCGACCGAGCCGACCGTCAGCACCAGATCGTCGTACCAGGCCGGACTCACCACGGTGCGCACGGACTCCCAGTCCGGTCCGGCTGGGCGGGCCGGGTCGGCCGCGGGATTCTGCTCCGGGCACTGGCCAGCACCACCGACGTTGCCCGCGGCGGCCACGACGACGACGTTCTTGACGTCGACGGCGTAGGCGAGGGCGGCGCCGAGGGGGCGGTCGTCGGGAGCGTCCGCCGCGGACAGGCACGCCACCGACGACACGTTGATCACGGTCGCGCCGAGGTCGGCGGCGCTGCGGACGGCCATCGCCAACGTCGCGACGTCGCCGTAGCCCGACCCGCCGGGATCGTCGACGGCCCGGAACCGGTTGCTGGACTGCCGGATCGTCACAATCGACGCCTCAGGTGCGACACCGCCGGCCTGCCCGGGCGACACTGCGGCTCCGATGATCCCGGCGACGATCGTGCCGTGGCCGTCGCAGTCCTCGGTGCCGTCGCCTGTCGACACGTAGTCTCCGCCCGGCACCAGGTGCGGCAACAACCGGTGCCGCGTCACCCCGGTGTCGATGACCGCGACAGTCTGGCCGGCTCCCCGGGTCAGCGGCCGGACCTCATCCAGCGCGAGCATGTCGAGCCGTCCTGTGCCGCCGGCCGCGTCGCCGGCGTCGGCGGCGTCCAGGCACTCGCCCTGCGGCTCGGTCAGGTCAGGGGGCGCCGGCGGGCGAGGCGCGGGCAACAACGTGTCGTCGACGGCGGGAGGCGTCACCGCTGAGGCGACCGGAGCCGTCATCAGTGGGGCGGTGCCCACCACGACCGCCGCGACGAGCCGGCCCGCCGTGCTCACGGCAGCTGCCACCCGCGGATTGCGGCGAACACGCCCGCGATCCAGCAGGCCAGTGGCAGCACCGCGGTGAGTGCGATGTACTCGAGCGCGTCGACGGCGCGCGCCGCGACGGGACCGGCCGCCGACCGCGCAGCCGGTGACAGCGCGACTGATCCGGCCACAACCGTCGACACCGCGATCCAGAACGCCTGACCCGTCATCGCCACCGACAGGGCAATGAACGCCGCTGTGAGACAACCCATGCCGCACACGGTCAGGGCGGTGCGGCACCAACCGTCGGCGTGCGACCGGCTCCGCAGCAGCAGCGCCAGGCCGACGGCCCCGCCGAAGCCGGCGTCGACCGGC
>NZ_JAUMSQ010000143.1:0-3455 GCF_030519285.1 Mycolicibacterium arseniciresistens | reverse complement strand
AGCCGGCGGCGGTCAGCACCGCGTCGGTGGCGCGGCCGTCGGTGTCGGACTTGACCCGCTCGACCAGGCCCCGGCCCGTCATTCGCTGGAGATGATGTGACAACCGGCTGCGTTCCCACCCGATGGTGGTGGCCAGGTTGGTGAGCTGAGCCCGTCGTCCCGGCGCCTGCGACAGCGCGTTCATGACGGTGTAATCCCCCAGCGAGACGTTGGAATCCGCGAGCAGCTGACGGTTCATCTCGTACTCGAGGCGGTGGTACACCCGCATGTAGTTCAGCCAGGTGCGCTGCTGAGACTCATTGAGCGGATAGGGTTCACGCTTCGGCACCGCGACACGTCTCCGATCAACAGATGGGTGACCTGTCACGCATCCTATCGCCGTCAGGCGAGAGCGTCGGACCGTCCCGCGTGCAGCCGCGACCATTGCGCTGTCGGCCGGCCGTCATGGCGGAACTGCTGCCCGTCGGTCCCGAAGGGCTGCGGCCAGCCCTCGGGCGAGTCCTCCCACGTCTCCTGGCGCCCGTAGACGGTGAGGTCCAGCAGGTGATAGCTCGTCGCGCCCGCCTCGGTCCCGCGACCGGTGTTCCAGTAGGTCTCGAAAACCCCTGTGCCGTCGCGAAGGTAGCTGACGTACGCGCCGAAAGACCGTCCTGCGAGCAGCTCCTCGGCCCCGTCACGCAGCGAGTACCAGGGCATGGGCCAGCCCATGAACTCGCGGTAGCGGGAGCTCTCGGGGTAGGGCCCCTGGCAGAACGTCGCATAGGTGACGTCGCGATCGTGCAGATAGGACAGCTCCTGCGCGTGACCGGTGAAGAAGGTGCAGCCTTCGCACTGCTCGGGAGCCGGGTTCCCGTCGTACCACATGTGCAGGTACACGAGAAGCTGGCTGCGGCCCTCGAAGACGTCGATCAGAGGGATCTCACCGTCGGCGCCCACGAGGGGTGTCGACGCATCGACCTCCACCATCGGCAGCCGACGTCGTGCTGCCGCGATCGCGTCTCCCTCCCTGGTGTGGGCCTTCTCGCGCACCAACAGCCGGTCGATCTCGGTCTGCCACGTCTGCCGGTCGACGACCGGGGGCAGCGGGCGGGCGTTCTCGGTCGTGTCCATGGTTCGTCTCCTGTGTCGATCGCCTGTACACGGTCCACAGGGGTAGACCGGCGCGGGAACCGAGATTCATCGCAGCGGCGGCGTCAGCCCTACGGCCGACGTCAACTCGGGGTCATCGACACCAGCACGAAGGTGCGCACCCGGCCCGACGCCTTCGCCGAGCACATCGAGAGAAGCGGCTCGGACAACTCTTCGGCGAGCACGACCTCCACGGGGCCCGCGTCGCCGCTGAGCACGACGCGGACGGTGTGGTCATCGCGTTCGACGTGGATGGGCGACAGCGCGGCGATGCGGTCATCACCCGAGGCCGCCCGGACGAAATACTGTGCGGCCTGAACCGGGTGCGGTAACGATGTCCGGCCCCGGAGGAATCGGTTGTCGAGCCTGCCGTCGAGGTACTTGCGCACCAGTTCCGCCGAGTTGGTGGAGTCCACCCGGCCGTAGCACAGCCCCTCGGGCAACACGAGCATCGTCGCGGCGAACCGGTCACCACCCAGATGCGAGCATTCCCAGGTGAATTCGGGGAACTCAGCGGCGATGGCCGCAGTGGCGGAGCGCCCCCGTACCGCGCAACACTGATCGTGCTTGCCGTGGGCACAGACGGCGACGAGTGGATCGGTGCACACGTGGCCGTCGGAGCCGTCGAGGGCGAGGTCCAGGTACCCCCGGGCATCGTCGACCTCACCGTGGTGGAGCATCTCGCTGCCCTCGTCGCAGTGTGCGACGAACCAGCGCCAGCGCGGGGTGGCGGAGCGACGACCCGGGCGGCGGATCGCGGCGATACGCATGCCCTCGGATTCGGCCCGTCGCGCGATCGCACGACCGAGCTCGCGGTCGATGACGGTGGCGGAGTCCAGGAATGCCGAATGCCCCCACGGCCCGGCCAATTCCAGCATCAACCAGGAGTGCCCCGCCGAGGCCGTGCCGTACATGGTGTCGTTGCGGGCGAGGGACTGATCGCTGCACGGTTCGCGCTTCGCCGAGGTCATCCTCCGCTCACCGGCACCACGACGGCCTCCCGCAGGAGCCTGCGGATGAGCACCGTGCCGTCCGCGGGGTCGAGGCCGGGCAGGGAATCCGCGTCGACGACCGCGCCCTGGTGCAGTGCCTCGACCGCGGGCGCACATGACTCGGGGAAGGTGATGGTCCGGTCCGGCAGACGCAGAACGACTGAGCCGTCACGTTTCTCGACGCTTCCGACGAGGCCGTGACGCCACCGGACCGTGACGGCGCCTGCGTTCTCGGTGGCCACCAGCGTCGCCAGTGGGCGGACCGCCACCGGGCGGGTGCGATCGGCGTGGCGTCGCGACAGTCGCTGAGCCGCACCCTCACTGAGTTCGGCGGCGCGGTCGCGCAGACTCTCGATCGCCTCGGCCATGATCTTCGAAGCGGTGGCCACCATCTCGTCGGTGTCGGTGGCATCGAGTCCCAGCGGCAGCGACGCCCGGAACTCCTCGACCGTCGTCAGGGTGTCGACGACGGCCTGCAGGACCTCGAGGCGGGTCACCGCGGAGACGCCGACGGTCAGGTGAATCGACGTGGTGTCGAGCGCGTGCGCCGAATGCACCCACCCCCGTGGCAGATACAGTGCGTCGCCCGCGGAGAGCACCGTGTCGATGACCGGTTCTTCCTGCGCCCGCCGGGCGATCGCCCCACGGTGGTCGGTCCACGGCTGCGACGGCAGCGGGTGTTCGTGCACCGGTTCGTGCACGATCCACCGCTTCTGCCCGGAGGTCTGCAACACGAACACGTCGTGAACGTCGTAGTGCGTCTCGAATCCCGTCTGGTTCGGCGGCGTGACGTAGGCGTTCGCCTGAACGGGGTGCCCGAGGTCGTCGACCATGCCGCGCACGAAGTCGATCATGGGCGGCCACAACCGGTGCAGACCCTGGAGCACGATGGTGGCGCCGGCGGCGAACTCGGTCAGCACCTTCGCCGAGTCCACCTGGTCGGGCATCTCTGCACCGAAGCCGGCCGAGTCGAGGTAGCAGTTGCGCGCCAGTACGTCGCCGGCCTTGGCCATGCGGATGAACGGCGCACGTACCCCGCGCTCGGCGACCAGCTCGTCGACCATCGAGGGCGACAGCAGATCGCCGAAGTCGCGGGGCAGAGCGCCGGACCGGCTGAGCAGAGGCCTACGGCCCCAGTACTGCGCCGCGAACTCCACAGGGTCGACGGTGACGCAGCGGCTCAGCATGAGAAGGGGCTACGCGGTTCCGTCCGCGCCGCCGTCGTGGCCGTCCGGGTTCGAACCGCCGTCAGCGGTTCCCTCCCCGCCCGCGGTGCCGTCCGCGCCGCCGTCGTGGCCCTCGGGGTTCGAACCGCCGTCAGCGGTTCCCTCCCCG
>NZ_JAUMSQ010000142.1:0-19422 GCF_030519285.1 Mycolicibacterium arseniciresistens | reverse complement strand
GGGTTCGAACCGCCGTCAGCGGTTCCCTCCCCGCCCGCGGTGCCGTCCGCGCCGCCGTCGTGGCCCTCGGGGTTCGAACCGCCGTCAGCGGTTCCCTCCCCGCCCGCGGTGCCGTCCGCGCCGCCGTCGTGGCCCTCGGGGTTCGAACCGCCGTCAGCGGTTCCCTCCCCGCCCGCGGTGCCGTCCGCGCCGCCGTCGTGGCCCTCGGGGTTCGAACCGCCGTCAGCGGTTCCCTCCCCGCCACCGGATGTCGTGATGTCGTCGTCGTCGAGTGCCATGGTGAATCCTCTCGGGGCTGCGTGCGTACCACCTGTGTTCGCAGTATCTACACCCTCGGGGTGTTGCCGCCAGAGGCCTGACCGAAACGCTGCCATCATGACGTGATGACCTCCCCCGCGCCGCAGCCGGTGCCACACTCCCCGTCGCGGCGGATCGGCCGGTCGGTGGTGGCTCTCGCGGTCGCCGCGGTGGGCGTCGTCGCCGGATGGCTCCTCGTCACCGGAGTGCTTGCGCTGCCACTGCGGGAAGGCGTGCTGCTGGCCCTGAGCGGACTGGCCGCGGCGGCGTTACTGGCCGGCGCGGTGCTTGTTCGTCACCTGTGGGTGCGTGCTCTTCTGGCCGGCGGCTTCCTTGGGGTCACCGCGTCCCTCGCGCTGGTACTGCTCGTCGTCGCGTCGTGAACGACGGCGCGCAGGGCTGATCAGTCCTGCTCGAGCAGCGCGAGCAGTTTGGTGGTCGTCGACCAGCTCCGGATCGTCATCAGTTGATACTCGGGCTTACCCACGATCCGGCTCATCCGGCTCTCCGTCCGCCTGGCGCTCAGGCGGGCGAAGTACACCGCGCCGGTTCCGGGCCACGCCTGGTCGACACCGTCGCGAAGGTCGACGATGTCCATCGCCCGCGCGGCGGTCAGCGGCGGCTTCAGGAACACGACGTCGGAGTGATAGGTGTCCGGCTGCGCACCGAAGCCGGGAGGCGCACGGTGCACCACTGCCCGCAGCTGGCGGTGCGAACGCACCACGACCACGAGGGGGAGCCCCAGCCGCGCTTCGAGCATGCCTTCGATCGAGGACTCGAGGGACACACGTGGCACGTCCGAGGCGAACAGCACGTTCCCCGACTGGATGTAGGTGGTGACCGCCTCGAACCCGAGGGACTCGAACGCCGCTCGCAGGTCGGCCATCGGGACCTTGTTGCGCCCGCCGACGTTGATGCCTCGCAGCAGCGCGACGTAGCGCGTCATCCCCATGCACGGGACGGTACCGAGTCGACGTGGGGCGCGGTGCGGAGTGGCCGAGGTGCTAGTCCCTGACTTCCTGGACGTCGTAGGCGTTCTCGGCGTACCGCGACCGGATCAGTTTCTTGTCGTACTTGCCGACTCCGGTCTTCGGCACCTCATCGACGAACGCCCACCGCTCGGGCAGCCACCAGCGAACCACTTTGTCCTCGAGGAATTTCCGCAGCTCGGCCGCAGTGGCATCGGCGCCGTCCTCGAGCACCACGGCGGCCAGCGGACGTTCCTGCCAACGCTCGTCCGGCACGGCCACCACGGCCGCTTCCAGTACCGCCGGGTGCGCGATGAGGTGGTTCTCCAGCTCCACCGACGAGATCCACTCGCCGCCGGACTTGATGACGTCCTTGGCGCGGTCGGTCAACGTGACGAACGCCTGCGGGTCGATGCGCCCGACATCACCGGTGCGCAGCCAGCCGCCCTCGAACTTGGACTCGTCACGTCCCCGGTGATAGGAGCCGGTGATCCACGGGCCGCGCACCTCGATCTCCCCGACCGCCTTCCCGTCGTGCGGCAGCGGGTTGCCCGCGTCGTCGACGAGCCGGGTCTCGACGCCGCAGATCGGTCTGCCCTGGCTGGTCCGCACCGCCCAGAGCTGGTCCTGCGGGGTGCGCGGCGCCGGACGTGCCATGGTCGCCAGCGGCGACGTCTCGGTCATCCCCCACACCTGGACGATCTCCACGCCGTGCTTCTCCTGGAACGTCTTCATCATCGAGATGGGCACGGCCGAACCACCGCAGGGCACCAGCCGGAGCGACGAGAGGTCGTGGCCGGGGTTCTTGTCCAGGTAACGCATGACGTCGTTCCAGATCGTCGGCACCGCGCACGCCACCGTGGGGCGTTGCGTCTCGATCAGGTCGACCAGCGACCTGGCGTCGAGGAACCGGTGCGTCATCACCAGGTCTGCGCCGGCCATCAGGGCCGCGTAGGGCATCCCCCAGGCGTTGGCGTGGAACATCGGCGCGATCGGCACCAGGGAATCCGCGCAGTTCAGACCGAGAGCGTTCCCCGAGCACACCGCCATCGAGTGCAGGTAGTCCGAACGATGGCTGTAGACGACGCCTTTCGGGTTGCCCGTGGTTCCGCTGGTGTAACACATCGCCGCCGCGGAGTCCTCGTCGATGTCCGGCCAGTCGAAGATCGGCGACTCTGAGGACAGGATGTCGTCGTAGCGCAGCACGGTCATGCCGGGCGACGACAGCGCGTCCGCATCGCCTTCCCCGACGGCGATCACGGTGTGGACGGTCTCGAGCAACGGCAGCACCGGAGCGAGCTGCGCGACGAGTGACAGATCGGCGAAGATGACCCAGTCCTCCGCATCGTTGGCGATGAACGCGATCTGTTGCGGGGACAGCCGGATGTTCAACGTGTGCAGCACCGCGCCCATCGCCGGCACCGCGAGATACGTCGTCAGATGCTCGGCGTCATTCCACATGAAGGTGCCGACGCGTTCGTCCCCGGTGATTCCCAAGCGGCGCAGCGCATTCGCCATTCGGCCGGCCTGCTCGCCGAGTTCGCGATAGGTGACGGAGCGATACTCGCCGCCACCCATCGACGTGGTGACCCTGCGATCGCCGTGCACCTCGCAGCCGTGTCGCATGATCGTGGTGATGCTCAGCGGGACTGTCTGCATGGTGCTCTTCATGACGATCCGCCCTTCAGACAACCGGCCAGTAGGCGCGATGTTACGACCGCCGGAGATCAGTTTCAGCGAATTGACCAACCGCGCCCGTGACGTTGCGCGGATGACTCTCACCATTGACGTGAACGACAACATAACGTCCTGACGAGCGAGTATCCGCTGCAGCCGGCGAGGCGCGGCAAGCCGACCCGCACCCCGCATCGCCTAGTGCAGCTAACATCTGGCCGGTTCTGCCGGGTTTGCGCGAACCGTCACGTCGCCATGCCGGATGTGCAACCGTTCTGGGACAGGGCGAAGGAGAGTGCAATGGCCGTATCCGAGGAGAAACTCAACGCATTTCTGGGACGGGCGGTCGGCGACCTCTCGGCGTCGGTGAGCGCGGTCCTGATGTTGATCGGCGACGAGCTCGGACTGTATTCGGCACTCGCCGGTCATCGCTTGTCGGCAGCAGCGCTGGCCGACAAGACCGGGACGAGCGAGCGTTATCTGCGGGAGTGGCTGGCCAATCAAGCCGCGGGCGGATATGTCGAATACGACGCCGAGACCGACGAGTACCACATGACCGAGGAGCAGGTGTTGTGCCTGGCGGATCCGAACGGGCCGGTGGATCTGCCCGGTGCCTACCAGATCGTCAACGACCTGTTCCAGGTGCGCGAACGCGCGGTGGAGAATTTCCGCACCGGCAAGGGCATGGAATGGGGCGAACACCATCCCTGCCTGTTCGAGGGCACCGAGCGGTTCTTCCGTGCCGGCTACAACGCGAACCTGTTGGCCTCCTGGCTTCCTGCGCTCGACGGGGTGGTCGACAAGCTCAACGCCGGGGCTCGGGTGGCCGACGTCGGCTGTGGCCATGGCGCGAGCACGATCCTGATGGCACAGGCGTTCCCGCAGTCGGAGTTCGTCGGGATCGACTATCACGAGGCGTCCATCCAGACCGCACGTGACCGGGCCGCGGAGGCAGGCGTGAACAACGCCCGCTTCGAGGCGGCGGATGCGACGTCCTACCAAGGTGGTGACTACGACGTGATCGCGTTCTTCGACTGCCTGCACGACATGGCCGATCCGGCGGGTGCCGCCCGCCGGGCGAGGGAAGCGCTCAAACCGGACGGGCACTGCATGCTCGTGGAGCCGATGGCCGGCGACCACCTGACCGACAACCTGAACCCCGTCGGCCGTCTGTTCTACGGTGCGTCATCCCTTATCTGCGTACCGGTTTCGCTGTCCCAGCAGGGACCTGCACTCGGTGCGCAGGCCGGCGAGCAGCGGTTGAGGAGCGTGATGGTCGACGAGGGCGGTTTCACGCGGTTCCGACGGGCCACGGAGACTCCGTTCAACATGATCTTCGAAGCGAGGCCATGATGGCCGCTACCCAGTGCCGGACCGCCGACGCGCAACCAGACGGCGGTGAGCGCCGCAGCAGACACCACGGCGGCCGATGTCATGAGCGCATGCCGAAAGCCCCCGTGCAGTAGGGGTGCGACGATCAGCGGGCCGAGGATCTGACCGACCGAGTACCCCGCGGTGAGGACCGCGACTGCACGCGGGAAGGCGAGCAGACGGCCGGCCGCCAACGCGACGGTGCTCACCCCGATGAAGGTGCCGCCGAACAGCACAGCGCCGATGAGCGCTGCGGCGGCGCCACCGGCGAAGGCGGGCAACGCGATCCCCACCGCCTGTAACGCGAGTGCCACCGCCAGCAGGGTGGCGTGCGACCAGCGTCTGCTCGCCGCGGCCCACAGCGCTGCCGACGGCGCGGCGGCCAGTCCGACGACGATCCAGGCACTGTTGCCCAGCCACCCCGGTGAGCTCTGTCCGATGGCGGCCACCAGGAAGGTGCCCGCGATGATGTAACCGATCCCCTCGAGGGTGTAGCACGCGAGGAGAATGGTGAACCAGAAGCGCGATTCGGGTTGACTCTCTGTGCCTTTCGCGCTTGCTGCGGCAGGGGCGGCACCTCGCAGGTGCCAGGCCACCGCGGCGATGATCGCGGCCATCGCCGCAGCCGCCCACCAGGCCGCCCGCCACCCTGAGGCGGGCAGCAACAGCACCAGCGCACCCGACAGGGCGATACCGACGCCGACGCCCCCGAATCCCCAGCCGGTCAGGGTGGACCGCCGCCCGGCATGATCGAGCATCCAGTCGACCGCGATGACGAACAGCACGGCACTCGCGAATCCCGCGAGCGTACGGATCGCCATCCACCCAACGACATCGTGCGTCAACGGCATCGCGGCCAGACTGCACACCACCACAACCAGCGCGACACGCAACGTGACGGGTGTGCGCACCAGGCGCGGAACGAGCACACCCGCCAACGCACCCGCCAGGTAACCGACGTAGTTGGCGGTGGCGAGGCCGCCGGCGGCCGCCGCGCTGAGCCCGGTCTGCGCCGTCATCAGAGGCAGGATGGGCGTGTACACGAAGCGGCCGATACCCATGGCCGCGGCCAAGGCGGCTGCGCCGCGGGCGATGTGGATGTGTGGGCGGGGGCGGCTCATGCTGCCATCGTCAGCACGGCGAGGCGGCGACGCCACGACCGGTTTGCTCTCAGCTGCAAGGTGCCGGCTCTCACTCGGAGCGGGTCCCCGGCGCCGTCGACCTCGGTAGTCTCACGCTGGACCCCGCGGCGACAACGAAGGACCAGATGACCGGAAGTGAATGGAGGCGCCGCACCCGCGGGCTCGGGAAGCGCGCGAGCCTGGTCACCTGGTCGATTCGGCTGGTGCTGTGGACGCTGGGATTCACGCGCATCATCAGGACGAGGATCGTCGGCGCCGAGGTGGTGCCGGACAACGGCGCAGTCATCCTGGCGGCAAATCACACATCGATGATCGACGTGCTGTTCATCCTGGCGGCGCTGCGCCGCCAGGCGATCGCCATGGCGATGGCAGAGCTGTGGAAATCACCGCTCACCCGCTGGCTCGTCGAGGTGCTCGGCCAGATACCGGTCGTGCGCGGCGACGCAGAGTCCGGGAAACAGGCGATGGAGACCGCCGCCGACGCCTTGGCGGACGGGGCCCTGGTCGGCATCTTCCCGGAGCAGAAATGCGTGCTGCCCGGGGAGGTCGCCCCGTACCGTCCCGGTGTGGCCGTCCTGTCCAAGCGCTCGGGTGTGCCGGTCATCCCGGTGAGCCTGGTGAACGCCAATAAGGTGCTGCCGGTGGGTCGGAGATTCCCGTCGTTCGGGCACACCGTCTACGTCCTCTTCGGTGAGCCGATCGATCCGGACGACTTCGAGTCCGTCAGCGAGCTGCTCGAGGAGATCCGCTTGCGTATCACCACGATGGCCGAGGAACGTGCGCAGTGAGGTGGACGCCGATCACCCGATCTGAGCTCGATGATCTGCTCATCGACCAGCTCGCCGATTGTCCTTCCGAACTCCGCGCCGCCTTCGTGCAGTCGGCGATCGCGCCGCAGAAGTGGAGTCAGTTCCCGTACGGCGATGAGGGCGGCGGCTTCTGGGCTGTCGCCGTCCTCGGGTCGAAGGTGCTGTGGTACAACGACATCGAAGACGGGTTCAACGTCTCGCACTTCACTGAGCCGGGCCGTATCCCAGATGACGAGTACTGGTGCCAGCACGACCCGCTCGAGTGGGCACTCCCCCGCCTGATCGGCGACCCTCCCGGATGGCGCAAGGGCGCACCGCGCCCGATGACCTAGCGTCGCGGGCATCTGCACTCGAGAAACGAAACGCAATGGAAACGTGCGCACCGTTTCGGCGAACGAACGCGCCGGATAGAAGACATATGACGCAATGGCGCGGACCGATGGGCTGACCGAACGCCGAGCGAGGAGACCTCCATGACCGAATCGCTCGCGAGGACTGCCGCGCAGACCCTCGTCGCCGGCATCGGGCGCCGCGACTTCGTCCGCGCCGCGGCGCTGCTGGGCGCGGGCACCGGAGTGGCCGGCGTCGCGGCGGCCTGCTCACACGACGTCGCATCCGCACCGAGCAACGCAGCCGTCACCGGCGCCGTCACGGTGCTGCAGCCCGGACAGGGCGACACCCCAGGTGACCACTACCTGCCGTCCACCCCCGATCAGGTGCTCTGGGGGTACGTGCCGAATGTGCACGCCACCGCGGCGATGCAGATGCGGTCGGGCGAGACCGTCACGATCGACGCCGTCTCGCACGAAGGCATCCTCGAAGACCAGGGCCGCGACCCGGTCACGTATTTCGGCGGCCACGGCGTCGCGCGGGGTGACGTGCTCGAGGACGCCGTCGCGATCGCGAGCGACTACCGGCGCACGCCGAGGAACTTCGACAAGGACGGCCCGCACGTGGTGACCGGCCCGGTGTTCGTCGAGGGCGCTCAACCGGGCGACGTGCTGAAGATCGAGACCCTCGAAGCCGTGCCGAGGGTGCCGTACGGCGTGGTGTCGAGCCGGCACGGCAAGGGCTCGCTGGCACGAACCGCCGACGGTGGCGCTCCGGCGGGCATCTCACTGGCCGAGGTGATGCCGCCGATCGCCAAGGACGGCAGAGCCACCAAGAACCCGACGTCCTACGGCAACATCTCGACGTTCACGGCCATCGAGGACGGTCAGGGCGTGATGACCTACGGCGACGCCAAGGTCCGCTTCCCGCTGCAGACGTTCATGGGAATGATGGGCGTCGCGTACTCGCAGGACCCCGAACTGACTGCGCCGACCGCCAATTCGGTGCCACCGACCCTCGGCGGCGGCAACATCGACATCCGGCTGCTGGGCAAGGGGTCCACGTTCTATCTGCCGGTCGTCGCCGAGGGCGCACTGTTCTACGTCGGCGACCCCCACATGGCGATGGGCAACGGCGAGGTCGCGCTGACGGCGATGGAGGGATCGTTGCGGAGCACCTTCCGCCTCACGGTGTGCAAGAAGGGATCGGGCGATGCGCCGTCCGTGGCCTTCCGCTATCCCTTCGCCGAGACCGAAGACGTGTGGGTGCCGATCGGCCTGTCCGATCCCGACGGCGCCCGCGACGGCCAGGGCAGCGACCTCGATGTCGCGATGCGTCGCGCCGTGGTGAATGCACTCGACTATCTCGAGACCGACCGCGGTATGGACCGCGCCACCGCGTACGCCTATCTGTCGGCGGCCTCGAACTTCCACGTCTCGCAGGTCGTGGACAAGACGGTCGGCGTGCACGGCGAGATCTTCAAGTCGCACTTCGCGTGACGTTCGGAGGTTGGATCATGCCCACCTACAGCTATTCGTGCGCTCCGTGCGGCACATTCGCGTTGGTGAGACCCATGGCGGCATCGACCGATCCGGCTCCCTGCCCGCAATGCGGCGAAGTGGCAATACGGGTCTTCGGCAGTCCCGCCCTGGCCGCGGTGGAACCGGGCCTCCGTCGGGCGCTGGACGCCAGTGCCCGAAGCGCCGACACACCGCACGTCGTCTCGTCAGTGCCGGGCCGCTCGGCCCGCGCGACGCCGATCACCCGTGACCCCAGGCACGCCCGACTACCCCGACCCTGACCAGGAGGCTCTCATGCCCGACGTCGTCTTCTCCGTCGACCAGGCCCGCTCGATGCGCGACCAGGCGGTGCCCGGCCACAACCGCTGGCATCCGGCCATTCCGCCGGCGGTGCACGTCAAACCCGGCCAGTCGATCAGGGTGGAGTGCCGCGAGTGGACCGACGGCCAGATCGCCAACAACGACTCCGCCAACGACGTTCGCGACGTCGACCTCAGCCACGCCCACATGTTGTCCGGCCCGATCTACGTCGAGGGCGCAGAACCCGGTGACCTTCTGATGGTCGACATCCTCGACCTCGGTCCCGTCCCCCAGGAGGTGGGCGACGTGCCGGGACAGGGTTGGGGTTACACCGGTATCTTCGCCAAGGCCAACGGCGGTGGCTTCCTCACCGACTACTTCCCGGACGCGTACAAGGCGATCTGGGACTTCGCCGGCCAGAAGTGCACCTCGCGGCACATACCGGGGGTGGAGTTCACCGGCATCACCCACCCCGGATTGTTCGGCACGGCGCCGTCGGAGGAATTGCTGGCCCGCTGGAACGCCCGCGAGCAGGCGCTGATCGATACCGAACCCGACCGGGTCCCGGCGCTCGCGCTGCCCCCGCTGGAGGAATCGGTGCTCGGCGGCACGGCGTCCGGCGAGGTGCTCGACCGGATCGGCCGGGAGGGCGCGCGCACGGTGCCCGCCCGCGAGAACGGCGGCAACCACGACATCAAGAACTTCACCAGGGGCTCTCGGGTGTTCTACCCGGTGCACGTCCCGGGCGCGTTGTTCTCGGGCGGCGATCTGCACTTCAGCCAGGGCGACGGCGAGATCACCTTCTGCGGCGCCATCGAGATGGGTGGCTTCATCGACTTCCACGTCGACCTGATCAAGGGCGGGATGGAGACCTACGGCGTCACCACCAACCCGATCCTGATGCCGGGCAACGTAGAACCGCGGTACTCGGAGTTCGTGACGTTCATCGGGATCGGCGTGGACCACGACACCGACACGCAGCTCTACAACGACGCCACTGTTGCCTACCGCAACGCCTGCCTCAACGCCGTCCGCTACCTCGAGAAGTTCGGGTACTCGGGCGCCCAGGCATACCTGTTGCTCGGTGCCGCGCCGATCGAGGGCAGGGTCAGCGGCGTGGTCGACATCCCGAACGCGTGCTGCTCGCTGTACCTGCCGACGGCGATCTTCGACTTCGACATCCGTCCGTCGGCGGCCGGCCCGGTCACCGCCGATCGCGGGAGCTGCGCCGTGTCGTCCTGAGGTGGCCTATCCCGGCGTGGCCTGCCGCTCGAGAAAGTTAGCTGTGAGAGTCGCCGATGTCAGTTTCCTCTGCAAATGGCGCTTATAGCCGTCGGCCGCCAAATCGCCCGTACCGCACTTTGTCGCACGCGAGAGCCGGCGCGCAGCCACAGCAATCGACAGACTCGGTTCCATGAAATGGACGACAAATTCATCGGGGGCGGCGGACCAGCCGAGCGAGAAGAACGCCCATTCTGCGCAACGCACCGCCGGCGGCGCCCGCCAACCACCGCCGAGTCCGCCTCTCCGAGATACGCGTATGGAGGAATAGGGTGCCGCGACTCCCTAACGCCCACCCCTGACCCGTCGGCCCGCCATACGAGCCGTTGAGGTCGACTCTCCGATCGAATAGGCAACGCGTACTACAGCTTTTGGTCGGTACCCAGCAGGAGAGGCACAGCGGAGCTCTGATGACATGCGTCGCGCAGCCGAAGCCGCGGGCATTCCGGCACGCGCGAGGAGGCGGACCAGTATGCAGCATGGCGCAAACCCGCGACGGCGTTTCGTGCCCTCCATTCGAAAGCGCCCCGAAAGTTTCATTCAAGATTGCTAGATGCTTAACAAAAGCAACGACCGAATAAGCCCGCCGTCACACATCCCGGTGGCCCGACCGGCGATAACACTTCGATAAACGCCAGTATCTCGAAATTGACGCTCAGCGAAGCCCCAGCTTGCTACCTTCCGTGGACAGTTTGCTGCAGCGGGGCAGCGTTCAGATCGTCGAGGGAGCATCGGATGGGGTATGCGGGTTACGTGGGGCGCGTCGGTGCGCTTGCGGTTGCGCTCGGGGTTGGGTCGGCCGTAGCGGCGTCGCCGGTCTGGGCGACACCGACGGATTCCGGTGACTCGGGTTCGTCCTCGTCATCGGGTTCGGCTTCAGGTAACACCGGTTCGTCGAGCTCGAACACGAACGGCGACGGTTCGACGTCGACCAACGATTCGGGGACGCCTTCGGCAGGCGGTTCGACGACGGGCGATTCAGCGACAGGTGGCTCGCCGTCGGCCGAAACCCCTAAGTCGACACCGAGAGTCAAGTCCTCGACCAAGAGGTCGAGTAAGCGAGCCGCGGCTGCAGCGGCGAAGAAGGAAGCGCAGAAGGCCGCGGCCGACGCCGCAGCCTCGACCGATACGAAGACCGAGGCGGCCAAGGACACATCCACGCAGTCGACGACGAGCAGGACCAGGACGTGGCGATCGCAGCGGGCGGAGGTGTCGTCGAGCACCACCACCGCCAACACCGCAACCGGCGACCTGTCGCAGTCGGGCGGGCCGAAGACCGTGTCGACCGTGCGGGCCCGGTTCGGGTCGTTGACCGCCGCGACCACCGCTGCCGAGGAGTCGAAGGCGGTGGCCATCGCGGCGCCGACGGCGGTCACCAGGACCGGGTTCGGCGTGTTGTCTGCGCTGACGCTGCGGGTGGGTGCCACCGGGGCTCCCGTTGCGCCGGTCGAATCCCCGGCTGTCTGGGTGGCTCTCGCCGCGGCCCGCCGCGAACTGGGCAGCCTGGAGACCGTCAAGATCGCCAACACCGCAGAGTCGCTGCAGACCACCGGAGAACTCCTGCCCGAGGCCGACGTCTCCGCCGCGGTCGACAACGGGGCACCCACGATCACCAGGACGACGGTCGGCCGGCCCAGCTCCACGACGGGGGTGGTCAAGGGCTCGGTCACCGCGACCGACCCCGAGAAGAACCCCCTCACGTACGCGGTCACGCCCACCAGCAGTAAAGGTGGCACGGTCGTCGTCGACACCAAGGGCAAGTTCACCTATACGCCCACGACCGCGATGCGTCACGCCGCCGCGTTGACCACCGCGACCCCCGTCGACAAGACCGACACCTTCACCCTCAGCGTCGCCGACGACCAGGGCAACGTGACCCAGCAGGTGGTGACGGTCGCGATAGCGCCTGCGAACATCAAACCGACCGCACCCGGCGCCGCTGCGGGACAGCCGAATTCGACGACCGGCGTCGTCATCGGCACCGCGTGGGCGACCGACGCCGACAAGGACGCCATCATCCTGGGCGGACCGACCGCCACCAAGAAGGGCACGATCGAGTACGACAACGCAACGGGCACCTTCAGGTACACGCCCACCGCGGAAGCCCGCGCAGCGGCCAACGCGCCGAAGGCGAGCGCGGCGGTCAAAACCGACAAGTTCACCATCACCCTCAGCGACGGACACGGTGGCACCGTCACCACCTCGGTCACCGTGAATCTCGCCAACGTCGACCAGAACACGTTCCCCGGTGTCAGTTCCGGCAAGGTCCTGACGGGAACCACGGGCACCAAATTCGAGTTCGTCAACGCACTGAACGGCTCGGCCAGCGGGCGGACGTCTCCCACCAGGGTCATCGTCATCAACCCCGATGGGACGGCCGCGGCCACCGTGACGATCACCGGCGTCCCCGATTTCAAGAACGGCGGCCTGATCGCGGCGCCGGGCGGAGGTGCCTACTTCACCACCATCAACGGCACCAAGACGCAGGTGTCGGTGATCAGTGCGACCGGCGCCCTCACCACGTCGACCGCGATGGCCGGAGCGCCGTCCGGACCGATCACCGTGGCTCCGGACGGAACCGGCTATCTGACTGTCGGACAGTTCAACACCACCAGGAAGACCACCATCTCGGTCGTCCAGATCAGGCCGAACGGCCAGACGATCGTCACCAAGCTCTCGGGCATCGCCACGGGCGGGGTCTCGGTGGCCTCCGACGGGACCGCCTATCAGGCGTACCAGGACGGCACCACGACCAAAGTCCTTGCCGTCGCTCCCGACGGCTCGGTCAAGACACTCTCGGCGCCGGCAGGCCAGACGGTGGTCGGGACGGCGGTGGGGACCGGCGGCACCGCGTATCTCACGACGCGTAATCAGACCGCCGGCACCACCAGCGTGTACACGATCGACGCCGGCGCTCTCTCCGCGCCGCGCGTGCTCACCGGCAGTGCCGTGGGAGCAGTCGCGGTAGCACCCGACGGGACGGCCTACCAGGTCACCACCACGGGTTCGACGGCGTCGATCTCGGAGATCACGCCGACCGGTGCCGTCCAGGGGCCGGCCATCGACTACCTTCCGGGCTACAACGGCAAGTTCACCGGCCTTCAGTTCGCCGAAGACGGGACCGGCTACCTGCTGGTGAGCAATGCCGCCGGAGGTGCGGTCGTGGTGGTCCGTCCTGGTGAAACCAATCCCCCGACGTCCATCCCCATCCCGCTCAGCGAGATCAAGACGCTGAAGGTCGGACCCGACGGCAGATTGTTCGTCAACACCACGCACACGGTTTCGCCGACCGGCGCGGTCACGGCACTGCCCGGGTCGGCGGGCACCGAGGATCTCGAATTCGGCCCCGACGGAACGCCGTACGCGGCATACGTCACCAGCACGGGTATCGGCTTCGTCAACCTGAACACCGGCGTGCGCAGTGCTGAGATCCCGGGTGCCACTGCCCCGTCGAATTTCAACGGCAGCCTCGGCGACGGCTTCGATCCACTCACCATCGGACCCGACGGCACGATCTTCGTCAGGTCCTACGCCGGTGTACCGGAGCAGGGGACCCGCCAGGTGTCGGTGCTCGTGGCCAGTGCGGACGGAACGAACGTCGTCAGCTTCACCGATGACGGCTACGGCGTCTGGCTCACTCCGACGGGTGACGGCGGTGGATACGCCACGGTTTACGACGCGGACACCCGCACCACCAAGGTGTGGCGGCTCAACGCGAACACGGGCGAGAAGACCATCATCCACACGATCGCGAACGGCGTTGCGACCGGCGGAGTCGACGTCCGTGCGGACGGCTCGTTGTCCGTGACGACCATCGACGGCAGCAGGCCGTCGAACGTCACGACCACCTTGCACGAGTTCGCGGGCTGACACGCACCCGCGCAGGCGAGTCGAATCGCCTGCGCGGGTGGCTCTCCGGCGCGTCTTGCAGCCGCGACAAGCCAAAGCCCGACACGCCTCGTCGGGATCGTGACTCGGGCATCGCATTCGATGGATGATCGTCACGGCCCGCAGCGTTGCTCGAGGGGTGCAGGAGGTGATCGAGTCGGTTTCATCGGAGCAGGAGTTTGTTGCGTACGGCCCATCTCATCTGGTGGTGCTGGGTGTGTTCGCGGTCGGCGCAGCCGTTTTGGTGTGGCACGGTCGTCGCGAGAGCGCCGCGCAAGCGCGCCTGGTCAGTCGAATTCTCGCGGTGCTGCTGCTGGCGACGTTCACTACGGCTTTGGTCTACAAGCTGATCCGGCCGGACCTGGCCACGTCGATACCGCTGCAGCTGTGCGACATCGCGGAACTGACGGCGGCCTATGCGTTGTGGACGCAGCGACATCGGGCGTTTGTGCTCACCTACTTCTGGGGTCTGCTCCTCAGCTCGCAGGCGCTGCTCACCCCGGACATCGGCACTCCCGAGGAGGGGGCGCCCGACTTCCCGAGCCACCTGTTCCTCACGTTCTTCGTGCTGCATGTGCTCGTCGTGTGGTCGGCCGTCTATCTGACGTGGGGGCGCGGGATGCGTCCGCGGTGGCGCGACTATCGGTTCGCGGTCGTCGTGACGCTGGGATGGGTGGCGTTCACGTTCACGTTCAACACGCTCGCGGGAACCAACTACGGATATCTCAACGGGAAACCGCCAACGGCCTCGATCCTGGACGCGCTCGGCCCATGGCCGCTGTACCTCGTGATCGAAATTCTGATCGTGATGGGTGCGTGGGCACTGATGACGTGGCCGTGGCAGAGGGCCCGGCGACAGGCGGGCGTCCGATCGGCGCGAGCCGCCCGGGTCAACGCCGCCGAGCGGAATGTCAGGTCCAGCGACGTCTCGGGCTGATCGTCAGATTCACCAGTGCCGGTGTTGCCACGTAACGTCGAGTCATGGTGTTGGCGCGGGAACTGGGTGCGGTCAGAAGCGGGCTGGGGCGCGCACTGTTCGGGTTGGTCGCCGGACCGGACGGGCCGGACAACCGCGCCCGGATACATGGGACGCCGGGCCCGCGCTGGTTCGCCGAGGATCGGCCGATCCGCCGCGTCCACGGCGACGCGTCGATGTTCGTCGGAGGTCTGCGCGCACTGCTGCTGCAGTCGCTGCATCCGCTGGCGATGGCCGGCGTCGCCGACCACTCCGACTACCGCGGCGATCCCTGGGGGCGCCTGCAGCGCACCAGCACGTTCCTCGCCGTGACGACCTTCGGGCCTGCGGCGGACGCCCAACGAGCCGTCGACAAGGTCCGCGGCATTCACCGCCGCGTGCGCGGGGTGGCGCCGGACGGCACACCCTATGAGGCCACTGACCCGCACCTCCTCGAGTGGGTTCACATCGCCGAGATCGACAGCTTCCTCCTGGCACACCAGCTCTACGGCGCACAGCCTCTGGACCAGACCGGCCGCGACCAGTACGTCGCCGACACTGCCCGCGTCGCAAGCGCTCTCGGAGTGCTGGACCCGCCGCGCACCGAGGAGGAGCTGCGGGCGCGGATCGAGGCGTACCGACCGGAGCTGCGCAGCACGGCATCGGCGCGCGAAGCTGCCCGGTTCCTGCTGTTGACGCCGCCGCTGCCGTTGCCTGCCCGCGCTCCCTACGGTGTGTTGGCCGCGACCTCGGTGGCAATGCTGCCGGGGTGGGCACGCAAGCCGTTGCGGCTACCGCATCTTCCACCCCTCGAGGCGACGGCGGTCCGGCTGTCCGGGCGGGTGCTGGTCAGTGGAATCCGGTGGGTGCTGACGGCCAGTCAAGAGGAGATACAGCACGCGACGTCGGCCTGAGCGATCGGACCGAGTCGGTGCCCCCAGTCGGACTCGAACCGACACTTGGCGGATTTTAAGAACGGCGGTGCGGCGATTTCGGCCTTCCCGCCACCAGGGGAAATAGCCGTCCGAGCAGCCCTAATCGGCCTGGTCAGGCCCGGTTTCTAGGCGTCTCGACAGCGGATCGAGTACGGATGCGGTACGGGTGCGGTACGCCCCCAGACGCCGGTGTGGCGCCGGTGTGGACGGCGCGTCACGCCGGTTGATGTCGGACCCCGGTGGAACGATATCGACCGTGACGACACAGCAGCCGCAGACGCCTGCGACCGCCGATGCGGAGAAAAAGAAGAAGACGCCGTCAGAACATCTCGCCCTCTGGCTAACCCTTGTGGCCATTGGT
This sequence comes from Mycolicibacterium arseniciresistens, assembly GCF_030519285.1. Taxonomy (NCBI): domain Bacteria; kingdom Bacillati; phylum Actinomycetota; class Actinomycetes; order Mycobacteriales; family Mycobacteriaceae; genus Mycobacterium; species Mycolicibacterium arseniciresistens. The sequence continues at coordinate 3,591 of NZ_JAUMSQ010000142.1, read as the reverse complement.
TTCGTAGCGATGCGGATCCTCATCGTCTCTCGGGGAGACTCAGACACTCTCCGCGCACTCGTTCAGAATCTGAATATCACGGCGATCGTCCTTGCCACCATACTGCCTTTAGCAGGTACTGCAATTTGGCTTCTCTACCTGGCGGCCGTAGTGGGCACCTACAACAGTGTAAAGAAGAACAAAGTTCGGAATGGCAAAGGGAATCCAGTGGGTGCCGCAGTAGTTGTTGGTTTCGGACTGGCAATCCCGACGTTGGCCATCTGTTGGTACGCGATGCCGATGAAGTACATCATATTCTCCGTCGTGCTGACGGTCTCCTTCGTGGCCGTCATCATAGGTTCAAGGCTTGGTCCAATCAGAGGCTTATTTCAGTTCTTTGGAGTCATACTCGTTCTTGGCGTCCCTGTGGCAGGTCTGTTCATCGTCTTCACGCAGGTCGGAGTTTGGCTCCCCCGCGAGCTGTTGACGGTTGGCAAAGAGCAGACCGGAACGGTATATGTTCTGTCGTCTGATCAGGAATGGACTAAGTACCTCGACGATCAGACTCATAAGGTGAAGATTGTGTCAACCAAAGACGTTAAAAAGCGGGATGCAATCTCAGACGAAGACACTTGGCTGAATAAGACGCCGTCAGAAATTGTCCGATGAGACGCCTCAGCAGCCGACCGGACGGGATTTGAACCCGCGACGCCCTGAGTATCAGTCAGGCGCTCTACCAACTGAGCTACCGGCCCATGCGCCGCGCAAACGGCACAGGCTATCCATGTTAGCGGCCCCCGCGTCAAGCCGCAGCCACAAACACGACGTCTAGCCGAACAGCTGTCGGACCTTCTGCGGCGTTTGCCCCGCTGCGCTCGATGGCTCCGGCAGGTGGTTGATCGCTCCGCCGTCCTCCTCGGGAATCCAGTCGCCATAGGTGTTGAGAGTGAGCGTGAACGTCGAATGCCCCAGCCATCGCGATACCTGCATGAAGTGGGTTCCAGCCATCAGGTGCATCGTCGCGAAGGTGTGCCGGAGGTCGTGCAGACGGACGCCCCGGATCGCGGGTTCGCCGTCCTTCGCCGGGCGGCTCGCGGGAAGCCCGACAGCCTCCAGGGCGGGCTTGAGGATCGTGTCGTAGAAGGTGCCCATCGCTAGCGGCTCAGACCAGTCCAGCAGCACCGCATAGCGCTGGCCCTCCGCCCGGTGGCCGCCGCCGTTCTTCCGGCTCGGCCACAGCGGTGCAGCCGGCTCATCCGCACGGGGGTGCATTGCGGGCTCGGTTCCGGCGCCAACGAGGTAGGCGTGCAGCTTCTCGGCAAGCCAGGGCGGAAGTGGCACGGATCGGCGGCTCTGCTTGGACTTCGGCGTCCCGACAACCCACTCGCCACCCCTCCGCTCCTTCGTGCGGCGGACCTGGACGGTGCAGCGGATGGCCGGCTCGCCAGACCTCACAGCGGTCGGTCCGGTCGTGAACACGAGATCACGGATCTCAAGCCCAGCGTTCTCGCTGGCGCGGAGCCCCGTGTACGCGAGAAACGCTGTCATTAGCCCGTACACAGGATATGCGGGCAAGTTGGGGTAACCCTCCCCCGCAACCGCCGCGCACAGTTCTCCGACCTGAGTAGCGGTCAGAGGATTGTGTTCGAACTTCCCCAGATCGCCAACGCCACGGGACGTTGAGAAGTCCACCTGGTCGGCGGGATTCGAGGAGATCGCCCCATGGCGCATCGCGTAGCGCATCACGGTGGAGAACATTCCCCAGGCGTGCTTGACCGTCGCCGGGGATAGTGGCGCTCGGTCACCCTGCCGAGACGGCTGTCGCACCAGCGCCGCCAGAAACTCCTCGGCATCCTTCGCAGAGATGCTGGCAATCGCCCTCGCGCCGAACCGATCCAGAACATAGCGAGTTAGCAGCCGCTTACAGTCCTCGTGGGCCCGCTGCTTGAGCCTCCCCCGCGCCACCTTCACGGCCTGCGCATCGAGCCAGCCGCGTGCGTAGTACCCGAACGGCAGATCGCCAGCCTTGCGTTGCTCGGCCAGGGCGGAGGTGCCGGTCGTGTGGCGAGCTGCATTCAGTTCGTCACGACGAGCCTCCGCAGTCTCCCGGTTCTGGTAGGACTCCTGGCGAGACCGCAGCTCGCCGGTCGGTAGGCCGAAGCTGTCGCGGATCGGCTCCCTCCAGGCCACCACATACCGCTTGACCACCTTGCCGTTCCTGCGCTGCTTCGTGTCGTGCGCGCGGATATACGCCATCAGAACTCCTCGTCGCTGTCGAACTCGAACTCGGGTCCGGTCGGCAGGTCGCAGATGATCTGCTCCGGAATCTCGTCCTCGTCCTCGTCGTCCTCGTCGTCCTCGTCGTCCTGCGGCAAATCGGCTGTGGCAGAGGCGTGCACCTTGTCCCACATCGCCTCTTCGCGACGACGGCGTTCCTCTCGCTCGCGATGCAGCGCCACCCATGCGCGACGCTCTTGCGAGTCCTCGGATTCGTCTGCGCGGGGCATCAGTTGACCTCCTGTGCGGTCGCGGCTCGCGCCAGAATCCGAGACACCGTTGGAGACGACCAGGTTCCGCCGCGCTTCGTGGGGTGGCCCTCGGCCGTCAGGATTCGAGCGATCTCGCGAGTCGGCTTCCCCTGTGCCGCGAGTGCCTTCATCCGAGCCAGGGCGCACTGCTCGGAGGGCTCTGGGATCAGCGCGCCGTGCGGGTTGTCGGGGTTCGGCCTGTCCGTCTTAGGCGTGCGGCGGTAGCCCGGAGCGGTTTCGCATCCCGTTCCGGGTCTACCGCCGCCTTGGCCAGTCGACTAGAAGAGCACCACAGCCGACTGCACATCAGCGTGGTCTCGGATCAGCGCCAGTGCTGCGTCGTGAGAGCCGGCGATCGCAACTGGACAGCCATCGTTTTGCACGACATAGACATCGCCCTCGCCTTTAGTGCCGAAGGTGATTTCGTACTTGCCGCTGTGCAGCGGCCCAAAGACGATCACATCTTCTTCGTCCAGTAGCGCCGAGTGCAGCTCGCCCATCATGCGACCACACAGTTCGCGAAGGTGTACTCCTCGGCCGCGTGGTCGTACCGAAACTCAAGGCGGTCGATTGCTTGAGCAGCCGCCTCATGAACTGCTCGTACAAACCGGTCAACGAGCGCCGTGGGCTCGCTCGTGACCGCCTTGAACATGTCGATCTCGTTCTGCGAAATGCAGGCGACGAACAGGTCGCCATCGATGTAGTTCATTCTCATCTTGCTTTCCCTTCGTGGATGCAGGACCACTGGGAAAGACCAAAGGCGCGCCTCAAAAACAGTGGTCCCACGATTTCGTGAGATTCCATCTGCTTCCGATGCACGCCTTAACAGGAATGGCACATCAGTCGGATCTGCTGGTACCCAATCCGGTCGCTGCCGGTCCCAACATCCCTACGTCGCGGTTATCTCTCCGCTTGAGTCGAAGACTATCAACTCCAGGGCGGTGGGGCCAGACGCGGCTTCGACCCGCTACTCCCGCCAAGCGCCGGTGTCACGCCGGTGTCAGAGCCGCTGGCGACCGAGCCACCCGCCTCGGCTAGCTGTACTGACCACGGACGTTGGTGACGGCGTGGTGAGGTGACAAGA
>NZ_JAUMSQ010000141.1:0-21541 GCF_030519285.1 Mycolicibacterium arseniciresistens | reverse complement strand
CCCACCCGACCCACCGCCACTACCCGACGAACCACCCTTCTGACTATCTGCCGGAGCGGTAGCGGCCGTCGAGGAGCGAGTTTGCCCAGTGGCGCCATCGAGTCGTATCGGCCAATTCGCGGCGTTTCGCTGCGCCGTCATCGACTCAAGGTCACGCCCACCTGATGAGCGGCGCCACACTTCGCCAAGATCACTTACATGCAAAGGAGATCAACCGTGGCTGGTCGTTGCTACTGAGGAATCTGCGTGCATAGAATGCGGCCACAGAGAAGCGGCTGAGCACCTCGTGACGGGGACCTGTGTGCGCGGCGGGGATATGGGGACTTTTTCATGGGGCAGCACAGCGCGGTCAATGCCGCGACTCACCGGACGATCTTCACCGGGCAGGCGGCGGGGGCCGCGAACTACGTAGGTCGTGTCGGTGCGCTCGCGGTGGCGTTGGGGATCGGTGCCGCAGTGGCCGGAGGCGGAGTCGCGAGTGCCGACGACTCCACCGGAACCGATTCTCAAAGCAGCAGCGGCGCCAAACAAGCTGCGGCTAAGGACAATTCAACCAATGAGTCCGCCGACGGCGCCAAGGCGGGCCGGGTATCCGACGGCGTGAAGCTGACCAAGCCCCGCTCTCCGAGGCTGCCGAGGTTGCAGCAGAGCGATGGTGGGCGCGGTACCGCCGCCGCACGCCGGGCCGCTCGGTCCGACGACACGAGAATCAGCACCGCGACGGCGGACCGGACCGGCAGCGCTGACGGGGCCACGAAGAGTGAGCAGGCCGCAGAAGCGGGGGACCGCGCGCCGTTCTCCGAACGACTCTCCGCGGCGATTCGCGCTCTGGTGCCCGCTGAGATCTCCAGCCCGGCCGATCCCTTCGACGGCTCCAGCCCGACCTCCGGGCGAGGCGACACGAACGTCGACTCACGGACCCGTGCGCCCGCCCGGCCTCAGAACACCCGCACGCTGTCCGACCAGGTCCGCACCGTGGTCCAGGACAGGGCCACTGTCGAGCGGGCCGGCAGAGCTCCCGTCGACGCGCCCACGGCCCCCGGCCCTGCCGCTTCCATCTCTGCCGCAGGCCTGACCGTGCAACGCGTCGTCACCGAATCGGTGGCATTCACAACCGAAATCACGACACCTCGCTCCGTTGCGCCGCCGGCGCGGCAGGTCACCACGTCGGTCTCGAGCCTGCTCGCTGCGGTCGGCCTCACCTCTCCTGCCGGCGCACGCACCGGCGACCTCCCGGCAGCGCCGAACCTGGCGATGCTCGGTGTGCTGCAGATGCTGCGGCGCGAGACCGAGAACGCGCTGCTGACGAACGCATCCACGGTCGCGCCGAACACCGTGGCACCGCGAAGCCTCGTCACCGCAGCCGCCGCGACCACAGTGGTGACGCCCCGGCCCGGTGACTACGTCTCGACCCCCTACGGAAACATCGGCACGTGGATGCTGAAGTCCGACGGGCAGATCTCGAACTACGGCGGAGCGACCGATGGCGGCCGGCCACTGCTGGAGCCCGTCAACGTCATCATCATCGACGACACGTCCACCACCCGCGAGGAATCCACCCGCAGACTCAACCGGGCGCTGGCGGTTTCCGGCTATCCGGTCGAGACGCCGCACAGCACCGGCTTCAAGGGCCTCATCAACGGGCAGACCTATGGGCAGCAGCCCAGCGGGTTCCTGCAGGCCTACGGCAACGGTGGGTCCCCGAACGTCCACGGCCGGATGTTCGGACCCGCCCCCGACGCCGACGGCCAGGGCTATGTCTGGACCGGTGCGTTCAGCACCCAGGGCACCACGCACGGCTACCTGTCCTTCGACTCGGCACGTGACGATCTCGCGCAGTCGCTCATCGACAGCGGCGCCGCGGAGCAGGTCGACGTCGTCGACATGGGCAACGGCGGGATCACCGGCGACCACGACGGCACGGCCATCGTCCTCCGGTTGAAGGACACGCTGCCCAACACCGCCCCCGTCGCCACCGTGACGAAGAACGCACCGAGCACGACGACCGGCACGGTCACGGGCAAGGTGACGGCGGTCGACGCCGAGAAGGACAAGTTCACCTACGCGGGCTCGACCACCGACCAGGGCACCGTCACGGTGACGTCGACGGGGTCGTGGACGTACACGCCCACTGCCGCCGCCCGCCACGCCGCCGCCAAGACCGGCGCTCCAGAGGCCGCCAAGACCGACACCTTCACCATCACCGTCACCGACGAGTACGGCGGCGTGGATGTCGAACAGGTCACCGTGAACATCGTTCCGAAGAACACTGCGCCGTCGTCGGTCAGGGCCACCGTGAACAAGGCGGACCCGGTGGGCGGAACGGCCACCGGCAAGGTCGCGGTCACCGACGCCGACGGCGACACGATCACCTACACCGCAAGCCAGCCCGCGAACGGGTCGGTTGTCTTCGCCCCGGACGGGACATTCGTCTACACCCCGACCGACGCCGCGCGGGAGCGGGCGCGGGCCACCTCGATCACCGACACCGACAAGTTCACCGTCACCGTCGACGACGGACACGGCGGCATCAAGACGGTCACCGTGACCACGGCGATCGCTCCGAGGGACTCGGCCCCCATCGCGAACGAACCGACCATCGGTGCTCCCGCAACGAGCACCGGCGCCATCAAGGGATCGGTCACGGCCTCGGACCCCGACGGCGACACCTTCACCTTCTCCGGACCCACCAGGACCACGTACGGCACCGTGTACGTGACGAGGAGTGGCACCTGGACCTACACGCCGTCCGCGGCCGGACGCCGTGCCGCCGCGACGACGCCAGGGTTGACCGACACCTTCGAGGTCACGGTGACCGACAAGTACGGGGCCACCACCAAGGTGCCGATCACGGTGTCGGTTCTGCCGACCGCCGTCTAGCCGCGGGGGCGGTAGCGGCGCTCCGGTCGGCCGACGCCGTACTGCAGCCGGAGTTCGAGTGCGCCGGTGCTCAGGTAGTGCTCGAGGTACCGGCGTGCGCTGACCCGCGAGATCCCGATCAGCTCGGCACATTCGGCCGCCGACACCTCACCGGCGTCGCGGACGGCGTCGAGCACCAGCCTGCCGGTCTCGACGCCCAGCCCCTTGGGCAGTGTCTCGGCCGAGGTCGCGGGCCGGCCGAAGAGCGCGTCGATCAGCGACTGGTCGGCGCCGCGGTCGGATTCGAGGGCATCGGCGCGTGCGGCGAACGCCTCGAGCTTGGCCCGCAGCTGCGCGAACTCGAACGGCTTGATCAGGTAGTCGGCGGCTCCGCCATCCAATGCGCCACTGACAGTGTCCAATTCGCGCGCGGCGGTAATCATGATGACGCCCACCCGGTCACCTGCCGAGCGCAACTGGTGCAGCACCTCCAGCCCCGTCATGTCGGGCAGGAACACGTCGAGCAGAATCAGGTGCGGCCTCAGGTCGCGTGCGGCGACGAGCGCCTCGCCTCCCGTGCGCGCAACGCCGACGGCCCGGAATCCGTCCACCCGGTCGACGAACCGGCGGTGGATGTCGGCCACCATGAAGTCGTCGTCGACCACCAGCACGTCACGCACGGGCCAGCACCCCCGGCAGTCTGGCGACGAACGTCGCCCCGCCGCCCGTCCGATCGGTCACCTCGACGCCGCCGCCGTGCTGCGCGGTCACCAGCCGCACCAGCGCCAGGCCGATGCCGCGACCACCGGGCACATCCGATTTCGACGTCACGCCGCGAGCGAAGATCGCCTCCCGGAGGTGTTCGGGCACACCGGGACCCGAATCCGACACCGACACCTCCAACCCGGTGGAGTCCGAGATCGCCACCACCACCCGCGCCTCAGCCGAACCGACCGACACGTCCACTGCGTTGTCGATGAGGTTGCGCAGCAACGTGATCACATCGGTGGCCAACGCCGGGTCGAGCGCGCCGAGGTGCGACTCCGGGTCGATGTGCAACGCCACCCCGCTCTCGACGGCCAGCGTGGTCTTGGCGATCAGCAGCGCCGCCACCGCCGGATCGGAGATGCGCCGGGTCACCGCGTCGCTGATCTCGGCCCGCCTGCGGGTGAGGTCGCCGACCAGGTCGCGCACGGCGTCGTATTCACCGAGCTGCACCAGGCCGGAGATGGTGTGCAACTGGTTGGCGAACTCGTGGGTCTGGGCCCTCAAGGTGTCGGTCACGCTCTTGTGCGACGACAGCTGTGCCTGCAGTGCGGCCAGTTCGGTGCTGTCGCGCATCGTGGTGACCGTACCGATCCGACGGCCGGCACTGGTGGTCGCGCGCCGGTTCAGGGCCAGCACCCGGGTCCGGGTGGCGATCACCACGTCACGGCGATCCTCGCCGGAGAGCAGGAACTCCACCACCGCCGGATCCAGCCCCACCTCGTCCACGCGGCGACCGACCGCCGTGTCCGCCACGCCGAGCAGTTCCTGTGCACTGTCGTTCAGCAGCGTGATGCCGCCCTCGTTGTTGACCGCCACCACGCCCTCACGGATGCTGTGCAGCAACGCTTCCCGATGGTCGGCCAGCCCGGCGATCTCGGCGACCTCCAGTCCGCCGGTGTGCCGCTTGATGCGCCGCGACAGCAGCCACGACGCGAGCATGCCCAACGCCGCGCCGATTCCGAGGTAGAACAGCAGCCGTTCGCCGGCTCCGCTCACCAGCCCCCACACCGACGGGTAGGGCTCACTCACCGATGCGATCGCCAGCACCTCACCGCTGCTGGACAGCAGCGGTACCTGACCGATGAGGTTGTGCACCCCGTCGATGTCACCGTCGCCGAACCACGCGCGTCCCTCGTCGGCCCGGGTCAGCCCGAGATCTGTCTGGCGGCCCACCCGGGACGGGTCAGATGACGCCCGCACCACCCCGGCCGGGTCGATGATCTCGGCCAGCCCGGCGCCCGACAGCGCGACGGCGCGGTCGACCTCCGGCGCGAGGGTCTGTGCGGCCGCGGGATCGTCGTAGCGGTCGCGCACCACCGGTGTCGACGCCACGTTCTCGGCCACGGCGATCAACCGCTGCCCCCGCACGTCGCGGAACTCCCGCGTCGACTCCGCTACGGAGAAGCCGGCCACCGCCAGCAGCACCACCGCGACCACCAGCAGCTGGAATGCCAGGAACTGTCCGGCGAGGCTGCGCCCGGACAGCGCCCGGATGACCGGCGCCCACCGCGAGTGGTCCGTGTTCTTAATGACCAAATCTTCCTTTGCGTTCGAATCAGTGACGCACATCACTGACGGGGTCCAGTATTGCTGAGCATCACACCGCTGCCGATTGGGGACGACTGTGCAGAGAATCCTGGCCGCACTACCGAGGGCGCTGGGCCTCGCGCTCACCGCGCTCCTGGTGCTGACGGCCTGTGGCGTCACGCGTGGCGACGGGAACGAGGAGTTCCACCGGCTCCGGATGATGGTCCCCAACAGCCCCGGCGGCGGCTATGACCTGACCGCGCGCACCGCGGTGAAGATCATGGAGGACGACGACATCACCGGGCGCATCGAGGTGTTCAACGTGATCGGCGCCGGCGGCACCGTCGCGATGGCCCGGCTGATGAACGAGAAGGGCAACAACGACCTCATGATGACCATGGGGCTCGGTGTCGTCGGCGCCACGTACACCAACGGCTCGAAGATCAAGGCGTCCGACGCGACGGCGCTGGCCAAGCTGATCGAGGACCCCGGCGCGATCTTCGTGCCCGCCGATTCGCCGTTCAAGACGATCCAGGATTTCGTCGCGGCTTGGAAGAAGGATCCGTCGAAGGTCACCATCGGCGGCGGATCCTCGCCGGGCGGACCGGATCACCTGTTCCCGATGGAGACCGCCGAGGCCGTCGGCGTCGACCCCAAGTCGGTCAACTTCGTCACCTACGACGGCGGCGGTGACCTGCTGACGGCGCTGCTGGGCAACAAGATCACCGCGGGCACGTCGAGTCCGGGTGAGCTCATCGACCAGATCGAGGCCGGCCAGTTGCGGGTGCTCGCGGTGTCGAGCGACGAGCGCGTCGAAGGCATCGACGCACCGACACTCAAGGAGTCCGGCATCGACCTGACCTTCGCCAACTGGCGCGGAGTCCTTGCTCCGCCAGGCATTTCCGACGATGCCAAGCAGAAGATGATCAAGGTGCTCGAGGAGCTGCACGCCTCACAGGGCTGGAAGGACGCCCTGGTGAAGAACGGCTGGACCGACGCGTTCGTGACCGGGCCTGCGTTCGAGCAGTTCCTCGTGGACCAGGACAACCGGGTCTCCTCGACCCTGACCGAACTGGGGCTGCTGTGACCACCACCGAGAGGCCGGAACCGCCGGCCCAGGAACCACCGGACCGGGAACCGGTCCTCGACGAGAAGCGGATCGACAAGGCGCAGTACCTCGTCTGCGCGGTGCTCGTCGCGGTGGGCGCCTTCCTCATCTACGGCGCGCTGGCGCTTGAGCCCGGATTCGCCAAGGTCGACCCGGTCGGCCCCAAGGCCTTCCCGATGGTCATCGGCATCGTGCTGATCGTGCTCGCCGTCATCCTCGCGGTGGCGATACCGCGCGGATCGGTCGGTGAGGCCGATGCCGGTGAGGACGTCGACCCGGACGCGCCCAGCGACTGGCGCACCGTCGGGATGCTCGTCGGCGTGTTCGTCGCCGTCATCCTGCTGGTCGAACCGCTCGGCTGGGTGATCACCAGCACGCTGCTGTTCGCCGGTGCGGCAACAATTCTCGGTAACCGGCACTACGTGCGCAATCTCGCCATCGGCGTGGTGCTCGCGCTCGTGAGCTTCTACGCCTTCTATTCCGGGCTCGGGATCCCGCTGCCCGCAGGCATTCTGGACGGGATCCTGTAGATGAACAACTTCGACTGGCTGCTCCAGGGATTCGCCGAGGCGGCGACCCCGATGAACCTGCTGTACGCGGTCATCGGCGTGCTGCTGGGCACCGCGGTGGGCGTGCTGCCCGGCATCGGGCCCGCGATGACGGTCGCGCTGCTGCTTCCCGTCACCTACAACGTCAGCCCCAGCGCGGCGTTCATCATGTTCGCCGGCATCTTCTACGGCGGCATGTACGGCGGTTCCACCACCTCGATCCTGCTGAACACCCCGGGCGAATCGTCCTCGGTGATCACCGCGATCGAGGGCAACAAGATGGCCAAGGCGGGGCGCGCCGCACAGGCCCTGGCGACCGCGGCCATCGGGTCGTTCGTCGCGGGCGCGATCGGCACCGCCCTGCTGGCGACCTTCGCGCCGCCGATCTCGCGGTTCGCGGTGTCGCTGGGGGCCCCGTCCTATCTGGCCATCATGATCTTCGCGCTCGTCGCGGTCACCGCGGTGCTCGGCGCCTCCAAACTGCGCGGCGCCATCTCGCTGTTCCTGGGTCTCGGGATCGGCGTGGTCGGCATCGACTTCCTCACCGGCCAGCCGCGCGCGACGTTCGGGCTGCCACAGCTCTCCGACGGCATCGACATCGTCGTCATCGCGGTGGCCATCTTTGCGGTCGGCGAGGCGCTGTGGGTCGCCGCACACCTCCGGCGCCGCCCCGCCGAGGTGATCCCGGTGGGCCGTCCCTGGATGGGACGTGACGACTTCCGGCGGTCGTGGAAGCCGTGGCTGCGCGGCACCGCGTACGGATTCCCGTTCGGCGCACTGCCCGCCGGCGGCGCCGAGCTGCCGACGTTCCTGTCCTACATCACCGAGAAGCGGCTCTCGAATCACAAGGAGGAGTTCGGCAAGGGCGCCATCGAAGGTGTCGCCGGGCCGGAGGCCGCCAACAACGCCTCGGCCGCGGGCACGCTGGTGCCGATGCTGTCGCTCGGTCTGCCCACCAACGCCACCGCGGCCGTCATGCTGACCGCCTTCGTGTCGTACGGGATCCAGCCCGGCCCGACGCTCTTCGACAAGGAGCCGTTGCTGATCTGGACGCTGATCGCCAGCCTCTTCATCGGCAACCTGCTGCTGCTGCTGATCAATCTGCCGCTGGCGCCGCTGTGGGCGAAGCTGCTGCGCACACCCCGGCCCTACCTGTACGCCGGCATCCTGTTCTTCGCGACGCTCGGTGCGCTGGCGGTCAACGTGCAGCCGCTCGACCTGGCGCTGCTGCTGGTGTTCGGCCTGCTCGGCCTGATGATGCGGCGCTTCGGCCTGCCGGTGCTGCCGCTGATCATCGGGGTGATCCTCGGCCCGCGTGTGGAACGTCAACTCCGTCAGAGTCTTCAGCTCGGCGGCGGCGACTGGTCGAGCCTGTTCACCGAGCCGGTGGCGATCATCACCTACATCCTGATGGCGATCCTGCTCGTCATGCCGCTGATCCTGAAGTTGATGCACCGCAGTGAGGAGTCCCTGTTGATCGTCGAGGACGACGCGGACCAGAAGGCGAAGGCGGCACAGTCATGACCGACGACCGCTTGCGGGAGGAGAATCGATGATCGTGGTTGGATACTCGGCCGACGAGTTCGGCCGCGCCGCACTCGAACACGGCATCACCGAGGCCAAGCGCCGAGACACCGGCCTGCTGGTGATCAACGCCACCTCCGGCGAGTCCTACGTCGACAAGCGCTTCGCCCAGGAGAGCGAGGTGCACGACGTCGAGGCGAGGCTCACCGACTGCGGGGTGCCGTTCGAGCTCAGCCAGCCCGTCGGTGTGGACGCCGCCGAGGAACTGGTCCGCGCGATGGACCGCGACGAGGCCGAACTGCTCGTCATCGGGCTCCGGCACCGCAACCCGGTGGGCAAGCTGCTGATGGGCAGTGTGGCGCAACGGGTCCTGCTGGAGTGCCCGAAGCCGGTGCTGGCGGTCAAGCCCGCGGAAGGCTGAGCCGTCACCACTGTGCCAGGACCTTGTCTCCGATCAGATCGGCGATCCGCACCGCCGAGTCCGCGGGGTCGGCGCTACACGTGTTGACGTCGATGATGACGTTGTTGCGCAAGGCCAACGCCCGGCCGCACCCCCAACCCGGTGCGGCGGCTTCCTGCTGAACGACGTTGGTGCTCAGGATGTCGTCGTCGGTCCTGAGTTCTCCGACATCCCAGCGTGACCCGCTCTGGGTGTGCACGTAGTGGTGGCAGTTCGGCCACTGGCCGACCGATGTCTCGAAGAAGGCGGCGGCCTTCTCGAGGTAGGGGAACTGCACCACTGCCTGCTTGAGGTAGTGGGTGAAATCGTCACCGTTGTTGAGGCTCTGATCGCGCATGGCCTGGAAGTCGCTGCCCGCGTACACCAGCGCCTCCGCGGCGCCGTCGATGGCGAGACACTCCGCGGGTGCCATGATCGCGCTGTTGTCGGACATCGCGGTCTGAGATTCGGTGACCATCATGCCGGGCGATCCCATTGCGGCGGCCGCCTCCTCCGGTGTGAGAAGCAGTCCCGCCAACTCACGCTCGACGAGGGGACGCGGAATGGCGAAACGGGTGCTCGTGGGCGCGGCGGACGTGGCATTGCTCGTCGTGGTGCATCCGGCGACGAGCAGGCAGATGCCCAAGAGCACCGTGCATACCTTCGAATGACGCATACATGCATGGTGAGGCAGGGCAGGCGGCAACCAAGCGATGTGGACCGCGAGCCATGGTCACGATGCACCGCAAACCTGATAACGAAATCGTGTACCGTCTCCGCCCGGACAGCTGCCCGCGAGCCGGACTAGACGAGATCCATCTCGGCCGGCCCCGCGCCCCCGATGGCCTGCGAGATGAAGCTCTTGGTGGTCAACGGCCCGCCGAACTGCTGCAGCAGTCCGCCGCCGTCGTTGCGGCCCAGATCGAGCGCCTCGAATCCGAGGTCGGAGATCAGATCGGCCACAGTGGCGTTCGCCTCCGGATGGTTGCCGGACACGAACAGCACGCGGCGGCCGCCGTGCCCGTCGCCGGGTTCGCGCGCCAGCACCTTGGCCCAGGTGTGGCCGAAGGCCTTGACCACCCTGGCACCGGTGGCCCACTCCTCGACGACGTCGGACGACGCCCGCCCGCCGAGGTCGGCGGGGGAGAAGTCGCGGTAGTCGATGGCATTGGTGGCGTCGACGATGATGCGGTCCTGCCAATCCGGCACCGAGCCGACCAGTCCCTGCACCGCCTCGAACGGGACGGCGAGGATGACGACGTCGGCCGCCAGCGCGCCGGACACCTCGGACGGGATGACGTTCGGCCCGATCGCGTCCGCGGCGCCGCGGACCGCCTCGATGCCGCGTGAGGCGGCCAGTCCGACGTCGGTGCCGGTACGGGCGAAATGCCCCGCGACAGCCGTGCCGATGTTCCCCGCTCCGATGATCGCGTAACGCATGACGTGCTCCTTCAGCCTGGCCGGATTGCGTGATATGTCACCGAACTGTGCCGGCCGGCCGGGTATTCCCGCGGGGATCAGAGCGTGATGCGGATGGTTCCGTCGACGGCCTCGACGGGGAAGCTGCGCACCGACATGTCGGCGCCGGCGGCCTCGCGCCCGTCGCAGAGATCGAAGGTGTGCCCGTGCAGCGGGCAGACCACGACGCGGTCGTCGGCGAGTCCGTCGGCCAGCGGTCCGCCGCGGTGCGGGCACACCGCGTCGATCGCCCGCAGCGTGCCGTCGCGCAGCCGGAACACCGCGATCTGCTCGCCGCGCACCGAGTACGTGCGTCCCTCGCCGACCGGTACCTCGTCCAGCGAGCCGATGTCGACGCTCATCGCAGTCCTCGGCTCTTCGCGCAAGCGCTCATCGCACCGGCACCATCGGAAGCGGCAGCAGCGGCAGCGACGGCCGGAACTGTCCTTCGGTCACCGGATCCTGTCCGTCCCGCCACGGGTCGCGGTAGGCGTCCACCGACTTCTGCATCCTCTCGTCCAGTCCCGCCGCGATACCCTCGCCGTCGTCCACCACCACCGCCCGCAGGTGCTCGATGCCCACCCTCGGCACGAACGCATAGGTGCGCTCCAGCCAGTTCGCGTTCTCCCGGTAGTACTGCAGGAAGCGTCCGGTCAGGGTGATCACCGTCTGCGGGTCGTCGACGGTCGCGAGCAGGTCGCCCTTGCGGATGTGCGCACCCGCCGCCCCGCCGACGTAGATCTCCCACCGGCCGCCGTCCACCGCCACCACGCCGAGGTCCTTGCACAACGCCTCGGCGCAGTTGCGCGGGCATCCGGTGACGGCCAGTTTCATCTTCGCGGGGCTCGCCAGACCCTGGTAGCGCTCCTCGATCGCGATGCCAAGCGCCGTCGAGTCGCCCAGCCCGAAGCGGCAGAAGTCGCTGCCCACACAGGTTTTCACGGTCCGGAAGCTCTTGCCGTACGCGTAGCCCGACGGCATGTCGAGATCGGCCCACACCGCGGGCAGATCCTCCTTGCGTATCCCGAGCAGGTCGATGCGCTGTCCACCGGTCAGCTTGATCATCGGAATCGCGTACTTCTCCGCGACGTCGGCGATCGTGCGCAGCTGCGCGACGTCGGTCACGCCGCCCTTCATCTGCGGCACCACCGAGAACGTGCCGTCGCGCTGGATGTTGGCGTGCACCCGGTCGTTGATGAACCGGGCGTCGCGCTCGTCGACGTACTCGTCGGCCCACATCGTCTCCAGCAGCGACGCCAGCGCCATCTTCGACCCCGCGTCCTCGCGCCCGTCGGGCGCCAGCGCGGCGAACACCGAGGACACCGAATGCAGTTCGAGCTCGCGGATGTGGCGCATCAGCGTCGGCTTGTCGTAGGGCACCCCGGGCACGTACCACGACGCCGACGGGTCCTCACTGACCGCGCCGCCTGCCGCCCATTCGACGACCTGGCCCACCAGCTCCTTGCACGAGCCGCAGCCCTTGCCCGCCTTCGTCTTCGCCATCACGCCCGACACCGACGTCTCGCCGCCGCGGACACAGCCGACCAGCGCGCCCTTGCTGACCCCGTTGCAGTTGCAGATCTGGGCGTCGTCGGCGAGCTCGGCAACGCCCACCGCGACCTCGGGGGTGCCGATGTCGAACATCAGCGACACCCGCTCGTCGGGGAGCGGCAACCCGCTGTCGAAGGCCTGGGTGAGGAACGACACCTTGCTGACGTCGCCGAGAAGAGTGGCGCCCACCAGCTTCCCGTCCCGGATCACGATCGTCTTGTAGACCCCGTGCCGGGGCTCGGAGTACTGGACGAATTCGTCGTCGGGCCGCTCCGGCGCCTTGAGGCCCATCGACGCCACGTCGACGCCTGCCACCTTGAGCTTGGTCGCGGTGCGCGACCCGTGGTACGCCGCCGCCGGGTTCGACCCGGTCAGCTGGTCGGCGAGCACCCCGGCCTGCTCCCACAGCGGAGCCACCAGCCCGTACACCTGTCCGCGGTGCTGGGCGCACTCGCCGACGACGTAGATGTGCCCGTCGTCGATCGAGCGCATGTGATCGTCGACCACGATCGCGCGTTCGACGGTCAGCCCGGCCCGTTGCGCCAGGCCGACATTGGGCCGGATGCCCGCCGCGATCACCAGCATGTCGCAGTCGATGGTCGACCCGTCGGAGAACACGATCCCGGACAATCTGGCGGAGTCGTCGGTGAGCACCTCGGTGGTGCGCTTCTCGGTGTGCACGGTGATGCCGAGTGCCTCCACCGACCGCCGAAGGATGGCGCCCGCCGTGACGTCGAGTTGCGCGTTCATCAGCACCGGGCCTGCATGCACGACATCCACTGCCAGACCACGGTTCTGCAGCCCGCGAGCGGCCTCGAGACCCAGTAGGCCACCGCCGATCACCACGGCCCTGGTGCGGTGCTGCGCCTCGTCGATCATGCCCATGCAGTCGTCGAGGGTGCGGAACCCGAACACCCCGTCGGTCAGCGTCGTGTCGTCGGCCCACAGCCCCGCCATGGGTGGGAAGAACGACCGGCTGCCGGTGGCGAGCACCAGATCGTCGTAGTGCAGCACGGTGCCGTCGTCGGCGTACACCAGGCGGGCGAACCGGTCGATGCGGACCACCCGCACCCCGGCCCGGAGTTCGATGCCGTTGTCGGCGTACCAGTCCAGCGCGTTGAGGTAGATCTCCCCGGCGTCGGCCTCGACGTCCTGGCTGCCCGCCAGCACGTTCGACAACAGGATCCGGTTGTAGTTGCCGTACGGTTCGTCGCCGAAGACGGTGATGTCGAACATCTCACCGCCACCCCTGGCGAGGATCTCCTCGATGGCGCGCACGCCCGCCATGCCGTTGCCGACCACCACCAGCCTGCGCATCAGACCTCCACCAGTCCGAGGTCGACGACGACGGTGCCCGAACAGCCCGCAGGCGCGGCGACGAACAGTTCGAGCACGGTGTCACCGAGCAGGTCCTCGACCACCCGCAGCGCGACATGGGTGGCGCCCTTGGCGGCAATGGGGAAGTACCGCATCGGCGCACCATCGCGGATCAGCACCACGGTGACCATCTCGTCGCTGGAGTTGCCGCCGCGGAAGTACACCGGCTGGGTCACCGACCCGGCGGGCACCGTGTATCGCAGGGCTTCGTCGATCGGCGCGGGCTTGGTGAGGCCGTTGCCCTCGAACTCGAAGGCGCCCTGCAGGAATCGGGGAATGCTGCCGTCGCTCATGCTCCATGACTAGGCGGCGATTGTTTCGTGGTGGTTTCGTCGCGGAGTCGGCCGTGAATCTCGTTGTGCACAGCAGCCCGCAGCGCGGGTGTGAGCGCGAGTTGACACAGCCGACACCGGGGGGCAACGGCCGCGGAACGGCCCGCCAGTAGACAAATGGCATGAGCCGCGACATCGCACACTGGGACGCCGAGGACGTCGAGGCGTGGAACTCGGGCGGCAACAAGATCGCCAAGCGCAACCTGATCTGGTCGATCTTCGCCGAGCACGTCGGCTTCTCGATCTGGTCGATCTGGTCGGTGATGGTGCTGTTCATGCCGCAGGACGTCTACGGCATCGACCCGGCGGGCAAGTTCTACCTGGTGGCGATGCCGACCCTGATCGGCGCCTTCATGCGCATCCCGTACACCATCGCGCCCGCCCGGTTCGGCGGCCGCAACTGGACGATCGTCAGTGCGCTGCTGCTGCTGATCCCGACGCTCATGACGTGGTACGTGATGAAGAACCCGGGCACGTCCTACACCACGTTCATGGTGGTGGCGGCGTTCGCGGGCTTCGGCGGCGGCAACTTCGCCTCGTCGATGACCAACATCAACGCCTTCTACCCGCAGCGGCTCAAGGGCTGGGCGCTGGGCCTGAACGCCGGCGGCGGCAACATCGGCGTCCCCGTGATCCAGTTGGTCGGACTGCTCGTGATCGCCACCGTCGGCAACACCGCTCCCGAAATCGTCTGTGCCACCTACCTCGTGCTGATCGCCGCGGCCGCGGTCGGCGCCGCGCTGTTCATGGACAACCTCGGCAACCAGCGGTCCAACCTCGGCGCGCTCGCCGAAGCGCTGCGCTACCAGCACTCCTGGGTGATGAGCTTCCTCTACATCGGCACATTCGGGTCGTTCATCGGATTCTCGTTCGCCTTCGGGCAGGTGCTGCAGATCAACTACCTCGCCGGCGGCGACACCGCGGCGCAGGCCTCGCTGCACGCCGCGCAGATCTCGTTCATCGGGCCGCTTCTCGGCTCCATCTCGCGGCCGTTCGGCGGCAAGCTCGCCGACCGGATCGGTGGCGGACGGATCACGCTGTACACCTTCGTCGCGATGACGTTCGCCGCCGGGATCCTGGTGACCACCGGCATGATCGACGACGGCACGGCCGGCGCGCCGACCGGCGGGCAGATGGCGTGCTACGTGGCCGGCTTCATCATGCTGTTCATCCTGTCCGGGATCGGCAACGGCTCGACGTACAAGATGATCCCGTCGATCTTCGAGGCGAAGGCCCAGGGCCACGACGAGTGGAGCCCGGCGGAGAAGGCGGCCTGGTCGCGCAGCATGTCCGGTGCGCTGATCGGGTTCGCCGGAGCGGTCGGCGCCCTCGGCGGTGTGTTCATCAACATCGTGCTGCGCGCGTCCTACGTCGGCGACGCGAAGTCGGCCACCAACGCGTTCTGGGTGTTCATGGGCTTCTACGTGGTCTGCGCGGTCGTGACCTGGGTCGTCTTCTTGCGGATGCAGACGGCCAAGGCGGGTGGCGGAGAACACATCGGCCGCGTTCCCGCCCCGGCATCGACGGGCTGACCAGCGCAGATGTGGCTCACCAAGGCCGCGTGACGGCCGTGAGCACCAGTTTTCCTCCCGATAACGTCACCGGAAACGAACCGGAACAGGACCCGCACACCATTGGGGTCATGGCGGTGACCAGGACGGCATGCTCGTACTGCGGCGTCGGCTGCGGCATCGAGGTGCAGACCGACGGTGACGCCGACCACCCCGTGATCGCCCGCGTGTCGGGGGACAAGCTGCACCCGACCAACGCGGGCCGGTTGTGCACCAAGGGCGCCACCCACGCCGAGATGATGCGGGCCGACGAGGGGCGGCTGAAGTCGGGGCTGCTGCGGCCGGGGCGCGACGACGAACCGGTGCCGGTGCCCGTGGACGACGCGATCGCCGAAGCCGGCCGGCGGTTGCGGGCCATCGTCGACAAGTACGGACCGGACGCGGTCGCGCTGTACGTCTCCGGGCAGATGTCACTCGAATCCCAGTATCTGGCAACCAAACTCGCCAAGGGCTTCCTGCGAACCAAGTACATGGAGTCGAACTCGCGGCTCTGCATGGCCAGCGCGGGCACCGGCTACAAGCAGTCTCTCGGCTCCGACGGCCCACCCGGGTCGTACACCGACTTCGACCTGACGAACCTGTTCTTCGTCATCGGGTCCAACATGGCCGACTGTCACCCGATCCTCTA
Source organism: Mycolicibacterium arseniciresistens (assembly GCF_030519285.1). Lineage (NCBI taxonomy): Bacteria > Bacillati > Actinomycetota > Actinomycetes > Mycobacteriales > Mycobacteriaceae > Mycobacterium > Mycolicibacterium arseniciresistens. The sequence goes on along the minus strand of NZ_JAUMSQ010000141.1, from coordinate 5,851 downwards.
CCTGCGCATGGCCGACCGGCTCAAGGCGGGCGCCAAACTGATCGTCGTCGATCCCCGGCGCACCACCACCGCCGAGAAGGCGGACCTGTTCCTGCAGATCAAGCCGGGCACCGACCTCGCATTGCTCAACGGCCTGCTGCACCTGCTGGTGGAGAGCGGCGACATCGACGAGCAGTTCATCGCCGAGCACACCGAGGGCTGGGAGCAGATGCGCCCGTTCCTGGCGGACTATCCGCCCGCGCGGGTGTCGGAGATCACCGGGATCGGCGAGTCGGACCTCCGGTTGGCCGCCGCGATGATCGCCGAGGCCGGCGACTGGATGACCTGCTGGGCGGTGGGGATGAACCAGAGCACCCACGGCACCTGGAACACCAACGCGATCTGCAATCTGCACCTGGCGACCGGCGCGATCTGCCGCCCCGGCACCGGGCCGATGTCGCTGACCGGTCAGCCCAACGCCATGGGCGGGCGTGAGATGGGCTACATGGGTCCCGGCCTGCCCGGCCAGCGGTCGGTGGTCTCCGCCGACGACCGGGCGTTCGTCGAACAGAAGTGGGGTCTGCCGCCGGAGACCATCCGCAGCGAGTTCGGGCCGGGCGCGGTCGACATGTTCGAACGGCTCGCCGCGGGCGAGATCAAGGCGTGCTGGATCATCTGCACCAATCCGGTGGCCACCATGCCGAACCGCAAGACCACGATCGCGGGACTCGAGGCCGCCGAACTGGTGATCACCCAGGACACCTACCGGGACAACGCGACCAACCGCTACGCCGACATCGTGCTGCCCGCCACGCTGTGGGCCGAATCGGACGCGGTGATGATCAACTCCGACCGCACGATGACGCTGCTGCAGCAGTCGATCCCGCCGGCCGGACAGGCCCGCCCGGACTGGCAGCTGATCTGCGACATCGCCGCCCAGCTCGGCTTCGGCGAGCACTTCGACTACCGCAGCAGTGCCGAGATCATCGACGAGATCACCGGATTCACCAATCTGCGGACGGGCTACGACCTGCGCGGCGTCAGCTACGACCGGCTCCGCCGGACACCGCTGCAGTGGCCGGTGCCGCCGCAGGAGTTGCCCGGCGGCGACACCGACCGGCACCCGATCCGCTACCTCAACGACGGTGTCAGCCAGCACCTCCTCGTCGACGAGGACGGCGCCACGCCCCGGCTGGCGTTCGCGACGCCGTCCCGGCGGGCGGTGTTCTTCCCACGACCGCACGTCGACGCCGACGAACTGCCCGACACCGACTACCCGATCGTGCTGAACACCGGTCGGCTGCAGCACCAGTGGCACACCATGACCAAGACCGGCAAGGTGGACAAGCTCAACAAGCTCAACAGTGGTCCATTCGTCGAGATCCATCCCGTCGACGCGGTGGCCCTCGAGATCACCGACGGGACGTCGGTGGAACTCGCCTCCCGGCGCGGCCGTGCCGTGCTGCCCGCGGTGGTGACCGACCGGGTGCGACCCGGCAGCTGCTTCGTGCCGTTCCACTGGAACGACGAACACGGCGAGTACCTGACCATCAACGCCCTGACCAACGACGCCGTCGACCCCGAGTCCCTGCAACCGGAGTTCAAGGTGTGCGCGATCAGCATGCGCCCGGTGAAGCCGGTCGGCACCCCGGCCGGCCATCCGCTCGTCGCCGAACTGGGCATCGGGCGAACCCGCAAGCCGACCCTGACCGACGACGAGAAGCTCTACCTCGCTGCATTTCTCGGTGCGCTGGGTGATCACCCCAGCGGAGTTCCGGTGCTGCCCGCGCACGCCCCGGTGCGCGCCGACGTACGGCTGTGGATCGACGGTGTGCTGGCCGGGCGCTACTCCCGGGTCGGTGCCGCGCCCGCCGCGGCCGAGGCCGCACCCGCCGGGGGAGTACCGCTGGTGCTGTGGGCGTCGCAGACCGGCAACGCCGAGGAGGTGGCGGGCCGGGTCGCCGCGAAACTCGCTGCCGCGCAGCTACGCAACATGGACGACGTGGCGGTGACCGATCTCACGACGGCCCGCGACGTGCTGGTGGTCACCAGCACCTTCGGCGACGGCGGCCCCCCGGACAACGGCGCGGACTTCTGGAGCCGCCTGGAGTCGCCGCAGGCCCCCGCCCTCGACGGTGTCCGCTTCGCCGTGCTCGGGATCGGGGACCGGGCGTACGACGACTTCTGCGGGCATGCCCGCTCGCTGGACGACCGGTTGGCCGCGCTCGGCGCCACCAGGCTGCGCAGCCGCGCGGAATGCGAAGCGTACGACGAGGAACCGATGCAGAACTGGACCGACGACGTCGTCGCCCTGCTCGGTGCTGAATCCACACCGGCAGGCGCGGCCCGCGGCGGCACCACGACGATCACCCGGCCTGCGACCGTCGCCGAGCCGTTCACCCGCGCCAAGCCCGTGCAGGCACCGCTGAGCCGCAACGTGGTGCTCAGCGGCCCGTCCTCGGCGAAAGAGGTGCGGCTGTTCGGATTCGACATCTCGCAGTTCGGTGTCGGCTACGGCGTCGGAGATTCCCTCGGGGTGTTCGCCCGCAACGATCCCGCGGTGGTCGACGCGTGGTTGTCGGCCACCGGCCTGCGCGGGGAGCAGGTGGTCGAGGTGGACGGCGCCGAACAGCCTCTGCGCGACGCGCTGGCCACCTGTTACGACATCCGCAAGGTCACGCCGAACCTGCTGCGGTTCGTCGCCGAGAACAGCCGTGACGCGCGGCCGCTGCGGGCGCCGAAGGACAAGCTCGACAAGTGGCTCGCCACCCGCGACGGGCTGGACATCGTCCGCGAGTTCGCGGTGCACGCCGACCCGGCGCAGTGGCAGGAGGTGCTGGTCCGCCTGACGCCGCGCAACTACTCCATCTCGTCGAGCCCGTTGGTCAGCCCGAACGAGGTGCAGCTGACAGTGTCCGTGGTGCGCTACCACGGCACCGACGGCGGCCGCCGCGGCGGCGTGTGCTCGACGTTCCTCGCCGACCGCGCCGCCGACGCGCCGGTGCCGGTGTTCCTGCAGCGCTCACCGCACTTCCGCCCGCCGGAGGATGCGGACACCCCGATGATCATGGTCGGCCCCGGCACCGGCATCGCACCGTTCCGGGGGTTCCTGCAGGAGCGCCGCGCGCTCGGCCACACCGGGCGCAACTGGCTGTTCTTCGGCGACCAGCACCGCGCGACCGACTTCTACTACCGCGACGACCTCGAGCACATGGTCAGCGACGGCTTCCTGGAGTTGGACCTGGCGTTCTCCCGGGACCAGAAGGACCGGGTGTACGTCCAGCACCGGATGCTCGAGCGCGGCGCCGAGGTGTGGCGGCGGCTGCAGGACGGTGCGCACTTCTACGTCTGCGGCGACGCCACGCGGATGGCGCGCGACGTCGACAACGCGCTGACCGCGATCATCCGCAAGCACGGCGCGATGACGAACGAACAGGCCCACGATTACAAGCGTGAGCTGGTGGCGTCGAAACGCTACGTCCGCGACGTCTACTAAAGAGTTCTGGTGTCCGAGGGGGGACTTGAACCCCCACGCCCGTTAATAGGGCACTAGCACCTCAAGCTAGCGCGTCTGCCATTCCGCCACTCGGACCGTCAGTGAGCGACTAAGGCTAACGGATGGCGTGGCCCGGACCCAAACCCGAGGCCGGGCCGGGTGGTACGAATGGTGACTGTGACTTCAGCCCCGGACGCATCCCACGAGGTCGTCGAACTCGTCAGCGCGTTGATCCGGTTCGACACCTCCAACACCGGCGACCCCGCCACCACCAAGGGCGAGGAGGAATGCGCCCGCTGGGTGGCGCAGAAGCTCGAGGAGGTCGGCTACGAGACCGAGTACGTCGAGGCGGGCGCACCCGGCCGGGGCAATGTGTTCGCCCGGCTGCCCGGCGCCGACCGGTCGAGGGGCGCGCTGATGATCCACGGCCACCTCGACGTGGTGCCCGCCGAACCCGCGGACTGGAGCGTGCACCCGTTCTCCGGGGCGATCGAGGACGGCTACGTGTGGGGCCGCGGCGCGGTCGACATGAAGGACATGTGCGGCATGATGATCGCCGTCGCCCGGCACTTCAAGCGCACGGGCATCGTGCCGCCCCGCGATCTGGTGTTCGCGTTCGTCTCCGACGAGGAGCACGGCGGCACCTACGGCGCCCAGTGGCTCATCCAGCACCGGCCCGACCTGTTCGACGGCGTCACCGAGGCCATCGGTGAAGTGGGCGGGTTCTCGCTGACCGTGCCGCGCCGCGACGGCGGCGAGCGCAGGCTCTACCTCATCGAGACCGCGGAGAAGGGCCTGTCGTGGATGCGGCTGTCGGCACGCGCGCGCGCAGGCCACGGCTCGATGGTGCACGACGACAACGCGGTGACGCTGATCGCCGAGGCGGTGGCCCGGCTGGGCCGGCACCGGTTCCCGCTGGTGCTCACCGACACCGTCGAGCAGTTCCTGAGCGCGGTCGCCGAGGAAACCGGGTACACGTTCGACGTGGACTCGCCGGATCTCGAGGGTTCGATCGCCAAACTGGGCGGAATCGCCCGCATCGTCGGCGCGACGCTGCGCGACACCGCCAACCCGACGATGCTCAAGGCCGGCTACAAGGCGAACGTCATCCCGGCGACCGCCGAGGCGGTGGTGGACTGCCGCGTGCTGCCCGGCCGCAAGGAGGCGTTCGAGCGGGAGGTCGACGAGCTGATCGGCCCGCACGTCACCCGCACCTGGGAGCGCGATCTCGACTCCTACGAGACGAGTTTCGACGGCGACCTGGTCGACGCGATGAACGCCGCGCTGCTCACCCTCGACCCGGACGCCCGCACGGTGCCGTACATGCTCTCCGGCGGTACCGACGCGAAAGCGTTCGCCAAGTTGGGGATTCGCTGCTTCGGCTTCGCGCCGTTGCGGCTGCCGCCGGATCTCGATTTCTCGGCGTTGTTCCACGGTGTCGACGAGCGGGTGCCCGTCGACGCGCTCGAATTCGGCGCCCGGGTGCTCGAACACTTCCTCGAGCACTGCTGAGCCGGGTTCCGTCCCGTATCCGTCATCGAAAGGACATCATGGCCTTCCCCTACGACCCCTACGAGTTCCTGCCGAAGCTGCCCACCTTCACGCTGACCTCGGAGTCGGTGACCGACGGCCAACCGCTGTCCAACGATCAGGTCAGCGGCATCATGGGCGCAGGCGGCTCGGACGTCTCGCCGCAGCTGAGCTGGTCGGGCTTCCCGGAGGAGACCCGCAGCTTCGCCGTGACGATGTACGACCCCGACGCGCCGACCGGTTCGGGGTTCTGGCACTGGGCGGTGTTCAACCTGCCCGCGACCGTCACCGACCTGCCCGAAGGCGTCGGCGACGGCAGCAGCAAGGGCTTCCCCGGTGACGCGGTCACGCTGTCCAACGACGCCGGCCTGCAGCGGTTCATCGGTGCGGCACCGCCCCCCGGGCACGGCCCGCACCGCTACATCATCGCGGTGCACGCCGTGGACGTCGAGAAGCTCGAGGTGCCCGCCGAGGCCACGCCGGCCTACCTCGGATTCAATCTCTTCTCCCACGCGATCGCCCGGGCGCTGATCACCGGTACCCACGAACAGAAGTGATGTCAGTCGGCCGCGGAGCCGACGGCCTCGGCCAGTGACGCGAACCCGCCGTCGTGCAGGCGGCGGGCCAGGCCGTCGTGGATGTGCTTGGCCCACAGGCCGCCGCCGTAGATGAAGCCGGTGTAGCCCTGCAGCAGTGAGGCGCCCGCGGTGATGCGTTCCCACGCGTCGTCGGCGGTCTCGATGCCGCCGACGCTCACCAGCACCAGGCGGTCGCCGACGCGCCGGTAGAGCCGGCGCAGCACCTCGGCCGAACGCCGCGCGACCGGCGGCCCGGACACGCCGCCGG
>NZ_JAUMSQ010000140.1:0-1678 GCF_030519285.1 Mycolicibacterium arseniciresistens | reverse complement strand
TGCCGCCGACGCTCACCAGCACCAGGCGGTCGCCGACGCGCCGGTAGAGCCGGCGCAGCACCTCGGCCGAACGCCGCGCGACCGGCGGCCCGGACACGCCGCCGGCGCCCAGGTCGGTCGCGCCGGGGGTGTGCAGCTGCTCCCGCGACACCGTCGTGTTGGTCGCGACGATGCCCGCAAGGCCGAGTTCGACTGCGAGATCGGCGATCTGGTCGATGTCGCCGTCTTCGAGGTCGGGCGCGATCTTCACCAGCACCGGCGCCGTCGTCTGGGCACGGACCGCGGCGAGGATGGGCCGCAGCGAGTCGACCGCCTGCAGGTCGCGCAGCCCAGGGGTGTTGGGGGAACTGACGTTGACGACGACGAACGCGGCCACCGGCCCGACGTGGCGGGCACTCTCGGTGTAGTCGGCGACGGCGTCCTGCGCCGCGGTGGCCTTTGTCTTGCCGATGTTGACGCCGACGGGGGCGGCAGGTCGCGCCCGCGCCAGCCGCTGCGCCAGCTCGGCCGCACCGGAGTTGTTGAAACCCATCCGGTTGAGCAGTGCGCGGTCCTCGGGCAACCGGAACAGCCGCGGCTGCGGGTTGCCCGGTTGCGGGTGCGCGGTCACGGTGCCCACCTCGGCGTAGCCGAAGCCCAGCGCGGGCCAGGTGCGCACACCGCGGCCGTCCTTGTCGAAGCCGGCGGCCAGGCCGAGCGGGCCGGGGAACCGCACCCCGAACACCGTGGTGGCCAACACCGGGTCGCGCGGAGCAAGCCAGCGCGTCAGCGCGGCACGCAGCGGGGCCACCGCCGTGACGGCGCGCAGCAGGGCGAACACCCAGGTGTGCACGCGTTCGGCAGAGACCGAGAACAGCAGCTGGCGGACTGCGCGGTAGATCACCCGGTCACTGTCCCGGCTGATCGGTGATGCCCGCGGTCTTCTTGCGGCGCAGCAACACCCGTCGGCTGCCGTCGGTGTAGGCCCGCACCCGGGTCAGTTCCCAGCCGCGGTATTCGGCTTCGATGGACAGCCGGATCGACGCGGTCAGCCGGGTGACGTCGGGTGGCAGCCGCAACGGCACCCACTCGTAGTCGTCGGAGAGGTCGCCCTCCCAGCCCTGCGGCATCCGGCCGCGGTGCATGGCACTCACGGCCCGCCCGCCGCCGCGTTCGCGATCACCTGGACACCGTCTCCCGCACCGGACACGACATACAGCGTGCCCGACGCGTCGTCGAAGGCCAGGGAGTCGGGTTGTCGCACGGTCCGATATCGCACCTTTTCCACCGGGATGCCAGTGGCCAGATCGTATCCAATGACCGTGTTGGTGGCAGTCTGCGACACCCAGGACAGCGTCGGTGAGGCGGCCAGCCCGTAGGGCGCCCCGCGCACCGGGTAGCGCTGGCGCAGGATCAGCGGGTCGGTGCCGAACACCAGCAGCCCGTCGCCGCGGGTGTCGGCCACCAGCACCCGCCCCGCCGGGTCGACGGCCATCGTGGTGGCGCCCTCACCGGCGCGCAGCGCGTGCCGGGCGTCGGTGCCGGACGCGTCGACGGTGGTCACCGACGTCTGCCCGCGGTCGAGGACCACCATGGTGTCGCCCTGTGCCGCAAGGGCGTCGACGCGGGCGAAGATCTTCAGTTCCGCGGCCACCGCGGCGGTGTCGCCGTCCGCGGTGGCGAGTGTGACCACCGCGCC
>NZ_JAUMSQ010000014.1:0-46968 GCF_030519285.1 Mycolicibacterium arseniciresistens | reverse complement strand
CCGGTCGCCATGAGCGACCGGCCCCGACGTCGTTCTCAGCCGCGGGGCAGTCCGAGTACCTGCGTGGCGATGATGTTGCGCTGGATCTCCGACGTGCCGCCCGCGATCGTCCCTGAGAAGCTGCGGGAGAAGCGCTCGAACCAGCTCGCGAAGTAATGGTCGAGGTTCATGTGCTCGTAGCGGCCGGTGGTCGAGGGATGCACGAGTCCGTCGGCCCCCGCGGCGGTCAGTGCGGTGTCCGCGGCGCGCATCTCGGCCTCCGAACCGAACAGCTTGAGCACCGACACCGATGCGGTGTCCGACTCGCCACGGGCGGCACGCGCCAGACCCGCCGAGCCCATCGCCCGCAGCGCCTGGTAGTCCATGATCATCGACGCATACTGGTCGCGTTCGATCTCGGTGTGCGGTTCGAAGTCGGCGATCATGTTGTCGATCCGGTCGGCGAAGCCGAGCCACATCATGGTGCGTTCGTGGCCGAGTGAACCGTTGGCCACCTTCCAGCCGCCGTTCAGCGGTCCGACGAGGTTCTCGGCGGGCACCCGCACGTCGGTGAAGAAGACCTCGTTGAAATCCTTGTTCTCCTCCCCGCACAGGTCGGCGAACGGCCGGCAGACGACACCGGGCAGGTCGGTCGGGATGATCAGCACGCTGATCCCCTTGTGCTTCGGCGCGTCGGGGTCGGTGCGCACGAAGGTCAGCAGGAAGTCGGCGTCGTGGGCGCCGGAGGTCCACACCTTCTGGCCGTTGACCACGAAGTCGTCGCCGTCGCGCACGGCCCGGGTGCGCAGCGACGCCAGGTCCGAGCCCGCACTCGGCTCGCTCATCCCCAGCGACGCGGTGATCTCACCTTTGAGCACGGGCACCGCCCAGCGCTGCTTGTGTTCGTCGGACCCGAACGAGATCAGCGACGCCGCAACGATGTTCACGCCCTGCGGGTTGAAGCTGTGGTAGATGCGGCGCCGGCAGAGCTCGTCGAGGTGGACGAAGGTCTGCAGCACCGACGCATTGCGGCCGCCGAACTCCGGCGGCTGTGCGGGCAGCAGCCATCCGTTGTCGAACAGCAACCGCTGCCAGTCACGGGCCCACTGCGGCATGTGCGACACCGAGCGCGGCCGCTCGAGCGTGTCGGCCTCGTCGGGCAGGTGCTCGTCGAGGAAGGCGGAGAACTCGGCCCGGAACTCCTCGACATCGGAATCGAAGGTCAGCTGCATCTAGAAACCCCTGTACTCCTCGGCGATCCGGGCCCGGTGCTCGGCGGCGCCGCCGAGCAGGAGCTCACCGGCCTTCGCCCGCTTCAGTGCGAACTGCAGGTCGTTCTCCCAGGTGAAGCCCATGGCGCCGAACAGTTGCAGGCCGTGCCGGAACACGATGGACTGACACTCACCCGCTGAGGCCTTGGCCATCGCCGCCGCCATCCGGCGGCGCGGGTCGTCGGCCGCGATGGTCAGCGCGGCGAAATACGACAGGGCCCGGGCCCGTTCGATGGCGACGTGCATGTCGACCGCCTTGTGCTGAACGGCCTGGAACGAACCGATGGGCACCCCGAACTGGTGACGCTGCTTGGCGTGGTCGAGCGCCAGGTCCAGGATCCGCTGGCAGGCGCCGACCATCGTGATCGCCATGCCGGTCAGCGCGAGGTGGTGCGCCTTCTCCGCGTCGACGTGCACCCGGGCGGCGTCGGAGACCCGCACTCCGGGGAACGACACCTCGGCCACGTGCAGCACCGGATCGAACACCGGGCTGCGGCGCGACGACACCTCCGCGGCCTCGACGAGGAAGACCCCGGCCTCGGTGACCACGGCCAGCCGGTCGGCCCGGTCACCGTCGACGACGTTGCGGGCGATGCCGTCGAGCACCCAGCCCTCTGCGTCGCGGTGGGCGCTCACTCCGGAGTACACCGCCGCGCCCGCCTGCTGCGGGTCGTACCGGTCGGCCGCCAGCGGCGCGTACTGGGTCAGCGTCGCGAGGAAGGGTGTCGGGTCGGTGGCCCGGCCAAGCTCCTCACAGACGATGGCGAGCTCGACGGTGTTCTCCTGGTCCGTCAGCTCGGTCCAGCCGGCGTCGACGTACAGCTTCCACAGCGGGGTCGGGTCACCCTCGGGTGAGTCAGGGTCTTCGGCCACGCTGCGGACCAGCGAGGGTGGGCACTGTTTGGTCACCGCGTCGCGCACGGTCCCCTGCCACAGCCGCTGATCGGCATCGAACTCGAGTAGCATCCGGCGCCTCCTGGTGCGATGTCACGACCCTAGGAGAATAGCATTCTCGCAACGTGTCGCTCCGTTCTCCCGTAACGGTCATGAGGTTACCTAAGCAGTCTGCTGGGCGACTGACCAGCAGGCACGCTCACCTGCACAGATGCGGGTATTCGGCAAGAGAACAGAATTCTTGCCTTTGAAGAACTAGCATTTACACTGGGGGCAGGTCCGGCTCCGCCGCGCGTCGTCTTCGACGGTGCGCAGCCCGCGCGAACCGGACGAACACGGAGGTCAGCCTTGGTCATGGAGCACCCCGACGGGACGCGTACACCCGTCATCGATGCGAGCGTGCACATCTTCTGCAAGTCGAACAAGGACCTGCGGCAGAACTTCCTGCGGGAGCCGTTCCGCAGCCGGGGTTTTCCCGACTACGAGATGGACTGGTACGGGGCGCCCGGTGGCGAATACGCCAAGGGCACCACGGGTCCCGACAAGCAGTACCCCGGCTCCGACCCGAACATCGTCGCGCGCCACCTGTTCGACGAGCGCGGCGTGGACGTGGCGATCCTGCACCCGATGGGCCGCGGCATCATGCCGGACCGACACCTCGGGTCCGCGCTCGCCGCCGGGCACAACGAGATGATGGTGACGCGCTGGCTGGACGACAGCGCACACGGCGAGCGATTCCGGGGCACCATCCGCGTCAACCCCGACGACATCACCGGTGCGCTGCGCGAGATCGCCAAGTACAAGGACCACCCACGGGTGGTGCAGATCGGCGTGCCGCTGCAGTCGCGCGAGTTGTACGGCAAGCCGCAGTTCTGGCCGCTGTGGGAGGCGGCCGTCGACGCTGGACTGCCGGTGGCCGTGCACTTCGAGGTCGGCTCGGGAGTGATGCTGCCGCCCACCCCGAACGGCATCACCCGCACCTACGAGCAGTTCGTCGGCTTCACCGCGATGAACTTCCTCTACCACCTGATGAACATGATCGCCGAGGGGGTGTTCGAGCGCATGCCCGCGCTGAAGTTCGTCTGGGCGGACGGCGCCGCGGACATGCTGACGCCGTTCATGTGGCGGATGGACTGTTTCGGCAGGCCCCACCTCGAGCAGACGCCGTGGGCGCCGAGGATGCCGAGCGACTACCTACCCGGTCACACCTACTTCATCCAGGGTGCGCTCGACGGCCCGGGCGACGTCGGATTCGCCGGTGAGTGGGCGGGCTTCACCGGCAAGGACGACATGGTGATGTACGGGTCGAGCTACCCGCACTGGCAGCTCAACGATCTGTCGGTGCCCGGCTCCTACAGCGCCGAGCAGCGCGACAAATTGTGCTGGCGCAATGCCGCGGAGCTGTACGGCGTCGAAATTCCTGTCATCGCATCCGCAAGTGCTGCACAGTAGAGGTAGAAGAGGAGCGATCATGACAACGATCCCGTCCGTCACAGCCAATCCGAGGATTCCCGCTGCCGAACGCATCGCGGTCCGGTGTGTCGACTCCGACGTCCACCCCGCACCCCGTACCGGCGAGCTGGGTCAGTACATCCCCGAGCCGTGGCGCAGCCGCTACTTCGGCAGCCACAAGGTCGGCGACCAGATCTACTACGACGCCCCCGACTACGCGCACTCCTACGCGATGCGCGTCGACGCCTTCCCCGCCGATGGTGAATTTCCCTGCAGCGATCCGGATCTCGCGTTCAAGCAGCTGATCATGGAGGCGGGCGCGGACATCGCGATCCTGGAGCCCGCCGCCTATCCGGCGCGGATCCCCGAGGCGAACCACGCGATGAACTGCGCGCTCAACGACTGGCAGGACAAGCACTGGCTCGACAGCCACAACAACTGGCACGAACGCTGGCGCGGGTCGATCTGCCTGGCCATCGAGGAGCCCGAGCGCAGCGTGGAGGAGATCGAGCGCTGGGCCGGCCATCCCTTCATGGCGCAGATCCTGATCAAGGCCGAGCCGCGCCCGTCATGGGGCAACCCGAAGTACGACCCGATCTGGGCCGCGGCCACCAAACACGACATCACCGTGAGCTGCCACCTGTCGCGCAGCCACTACGACGAGCTGCCCATGCCGCCGGTCGGACTTCCCAGCTACAACCACGACTTCATGGTCACCTACTCGCTGCTCGCGGCGAACCAGGTGATGAGCCTGATCTTCGACGGCACCTTCGACCGGCACCCCAACCTGCGGATCGTCTTCGTCGAGCACGCGTTCACCTGGATCCTCCCGCTGATGTGGCGGATGGACGCGATCTACGAGGCCCGCAAGTCCTGGATGGACATCAAGCGCAAGCCGAGCGAGTACGTCAAGGACCACATCAAGTTCACCACCCAGCCGCTGGACTATCCCGAGGACAAGACGGAACTGACCCGGGCCTTCGAGTGGATGGAATGCGAGAAGATCCTGCTGTTCTCCAGTGACTACCCGCACTGGACGTTCGACGACCCGCGCTGGCTGGTCAAGCACCTGCCCGAGCACGCCCGCGAGGCCATCATGTTCCGCAACGGCATCGCGACATACCACCTCCCCGAGACCGTTCCGGCGCTCGAGGGCCAGGTCCGGGTCTTCTGACCTATGACCGAGCAGAGTCAGGCGCCCCGGCCGCCGGCGGGGCGCGAACCCCGGCTCGCGCAGGGGCGTGAACACGTCGTCGCCACCGTCGACGAGATCCCGCCGGGCACACACAAACTGGTGCCCATCGGCAGGCACGGTGTCGGCGTGTACAACGTCAACGGCTCCTTCTACGCCATCGCGAACTACTGTCCGCACGAGGGCGGTCCCCTGTGTTCGGGACGTGCGCGCGGCCTCAACGTCGCCGACGACAGCGTCCCCGGTGACGCGGTGATGGTTCGCGACAAGGAGTACATCTTCTGCCCCTGGCACCAATGGGGTTTCGAGCTCGCCACCGGCACCACCGCGGTCAAGCCGGAGTGGAGCATCCGCACCTACCCGGTCCGGGTCGTCGGCAACGACGTGCTCGTCCAGGCCTGAAGCGGACCTCGCGCCCAGAAATCGGAGACAAGTTGCCCAACAAGAAGATCGAGATCAACGGCGGCAACGTCGTGTACGAAATCCTGGGCAAGGAGGGCGAATTCATCGTCCTCACCCCGGGCGGCAGATTCAGCAAGGACATTCCCGGGCTCAAGCCGCTGGCCAAGAAGCTCGTCGAGGGCGGCTACCGGGTGCTGCTGTGGGATAGGCCGAACTGCGGCAAGTCCGATGTGCAGTTCTACGGCCAGAGTGAATCGCACATGCGGGCCGACACCCTGCGAGCGCTGATCACCGAGCTGGAGATCGGGCCGTGCATCATCGCCGGCGGGTCCGGCGGCGCACGCGACTCGATGCTGACCACGATGCTCTACCCCGAGCTGGTGAAGAAGCTGGTGGTGTGGAACATCGTCGGCGGTGTCTACGGCTCCTTCGTACTCGGGTCCTACTACATCGTGCCGAGCATCCTGGCCGTGCGCGGCAGCGGAATGGCCGGCGTCGCCGAGGTGTCGGAGTGGCGGGAACGCATCGCGGAGAACCCCGACAACCGCGACCGCCTGCTCGCACTCGATCCCGACCAGTTCCTGAAACTGATGCTGCGCTGGCTCAATGCCTTCGTGCCAAAGCCCGGCCAGACGATCCCCGGCGTCGAGGACGAGATGTTCGACAACATCACGGTGCCGACGCTGATCATCCGCGGCGGCGAGAACGACCTCGACCACCCCAAGCGGACGTCACTGGAGGTGAGCTGCCTGATCAAGGGGGCGACCCTGATCGATCCGCCGTGGCCGGAGGACGCCTGGGAGCGTGCGAGCGAGAAGCGGGCACAGGGGAAGGTGAAGCGCTTCAACATGTTCGACACGTGGGTGCAGGCGGCCCCGGCGATCCTGGACTTCCTGCGGACGCCGGCCGGCCGGAGATGACCGCTCGTCAGCGCGTGACGATGCGCACCTCGCAGTTGAGCGAGGCCTCGAGCGCCGTGTGGATCCGGCTCTCCGGCACCCGCTCGAGGTCACCCTTGGCGAGCGTCACCTGCACCACGTCCCAGCCCTCGTCCCCCGGCGTGCGCTCGATCGCCCCTGTCAATCCGAAACCGGCGAGCACACCGACGGCGTCGTCGTCGGTGCCCCGGCTGATGAAGGTCACCACCCCGGGCACCGGTTCCGTGCCGAACGCCTTGGCGCACAGGGCCACCGCCGTGTGCATCACCTCCTCGGCCGCAGTGGCGAGCATCAGCACCTCGACCTCTCGGCGGGCGGGCGGCAGCGCCGCGAGGTCATCGGCCAGCACCTCGGCGCCCGCGTCGGCCGCCAGCCTGCGCAGCGTCGTCACCCCGTCGCGCAGTTGTTCGGCACCGAGCTCACCGGACGGGTCGACACCGACACGCACCACCGCGGTTCTCATGTCTGCCAGCCTATCCGCGGGCAGTGACGGGAGGCAGGCATGAACACCACCGCCGCGACACCCGAACTCACCGTGGCGGAGTGGCCCGGCACCGCCGCCCGGCTCCTGCGCGACGACCTGGGCTCCGGCACCGAGGATCTCGCGGCCTACACCGCCCAGGGCGGATACCAGCCATTGCCCGACCCCGACGGCCTGCTCGACGTGATCGACCTGTCCGGTCTGCTGGGCCGCGGCGGCGCCGCGTTCCCGCTCGCGGTCAAGCTCCGCACCGTGCGCGACAACGGCCGCCGCGCCGGCGGCGCGGTCATCATCGCCAACGGCGAAGAGGGCGAGCCCGCGTCGGTCAAGGACCGCTGGCTGCTGCGGCACCGGCCGCACCTGGTGCTCGACGGCCTGCGGTTGGCCGCCCGGATCGTCGGCGCCGACCGGGCATACCTGTACGTCTCGGACAGCCGTGCCGCCGAGGTCGCCTCGGGCGCGCTGGCCGAACTCGGTGAGCGCTCCGAAGGCCCGCCGGTCTCGGTCGTGACCGTGGCTGCGGGTTATGTGGCCGGCGAGGAGACCGCGGCGGTCCGCTTCGTCAACGGCGGTCCGGCCAAGCCGAGCGACAAGCCGCCACGGCCGTTCGAACACGGCGTCGCCGGGCTGCCGACGGCCGTGAGCAACGTGGAGACCCTGGCCAACCTGCCCTTCCTGCTGCGGCACGGGTCCGAGGCGTTTCGGGCCGCCGGGACGTCCACCTCGCCCGGCACTTTCCTGGCGACGGTCACCGGTGGTGGCAGGCCGGCAGCCTTGTACGAATTGCCGCACGGCACAGCCTTCTCCGAGCTCCTCGACGTGTACGGCGTACCGGCGGACGAGGTGCGTGGCGTGCTGATGGGCGGCTACTTCACCGGGCTGATGAACCGTGACGTGCTCGACACCACGCTCGACCACGAGACGATGCAGCGGGTCGGCAGTGGCCTGGGCTGCGGCGCGGTGTCGTTGATCACCGACGAGTGCCCGATCGCGGTGGCGGCCTCGGTGATGGCGTACTTCGACCGGGAGAACGCCGGTCAGTGCGGCTCATGCTTCAACGGGACCGCGGCGATGTCCGCCGTGACGAGTGCGCTGCGCGACGGCGCGGCGACCACCGAGGACTTGGCGCGGCTGGAACGCTGGTCGGTGGTGCTGCGCGGACGCGGCGCCTGCGCGACCCTGGACGCCGCGACGAACGTGGCGGCCACGCTGTTGCGCAGCTTCCCGCAGGAGGTCGCCCGTCACCTCGAGAGTTCATGCAGCTCATGCGGTTCTACGGTGTACAACGCGATGCGGCCCTACGAGGTGGAGGCGGTGATGACACCGTGAGAGTGCGTCTCGACCGGACGATGTGCGACGGGTTCGGTGTCTGCGCGAAACACGCCCCGGAGTACTTCTCGCTCGACGACTGGGGCTATGCGTCACTGGTCGGCAACGGCACGGTGCCCGAGGCCGATCAGCCCGCCGTGCGGCGGGCACTGCTGGACTGCCCGGTGCACGCGATCATCGAGATGGCGACCGATGAGCGCGCGCGCGAAGAGCATGTGACCGATGAGCGCTCGCCGCTGCCTCCGGCGGGCGACGGGCTGCCACGCGTCGAGGAGTCCGACCCCGACCATGCCGACGTGGCGCGCGAAGCACAGATGATGCCGGGGATGTGAGATGACCGATATCCCGGGACGGCCGGTGCCGCAGCTGACGGCGCAGAACGAGTTCTTCTGGACCGCGGGCGCCGACGGTGTGCTTCGTCTGCAGCAGTGTCAGGACTGCGAGTCCTACATCCATCCGCCGCAACCGATCTGCCGCTACTGCCGCAGCCGCAAGCTCGAGCCGAGCGAGGTGTCGGGCAAGGGCACGATCGCCGGCTTCACCGTCAACCACCGGTTCGGCTTCCCCGACCTGCCCCCGCCCTACGTCGTCGCGGAGGTCGCGATCCTGGAGGATCCGCGGGTCCGGCTGACCACCAACATCGTCGACGCCGATCCCGACTCGGTGGCGATCGGCCAACCGGTCGAGGTGGCGTTCCAGCAGGTGGCCGACGTGTGGCTGCCGGTCTTCACGCCTGCGAGCGACGCCGGACAGCAGCCGGTGCTGCCGACGGACGAGATCGCGCCTGCGGATTTCGGCAAGCACGTCCGGCCGATGTTGCGCAGCGACAAGTTCGAGGACCACTCGGCGATCACCGGTGTCGGGGCCTCCCGGCTGGGCCGCAGGCTGATGGTGCCACCGCTGTCACTGACGATCGACGCGGGTGAGGCCGCCGTCGCCGACGCCGGCCTGACCTTCGACGACATCGACGGGCTGTCGACCTATCCCGGTCTGGACATCGCGGGGATGGGCGAGGGTGGTGTCAACGCGCTGGAGGGCGCCCTGGGCCTGCGACCCACCTGGATCAACGGCGGGATGGACACGTTCGGCCCCGGTGGTTCGGTGATCGCGGCGATGATGGCCGTCGCCACCGGCCTGGCGCGCCACGTGCTGTGCTTCCGCACGCTGTGGGAGGCGACGTTCGGGCAACTGATGAAAGAGGGCAAGATGTCCCCGCCCGGGGGCGCCCGCACCACCAGTTGGCAGATGCCCTTCGGCGCGACGTCAGCGGCACACACGCTGGCGCAGAACGCACATCGTCACTTCGACCGCTTCGGCACCACCCGTGAGACGCTCGGCTGGATCGCCCTGAATCAGCGGACGAACGCCGGTCTGAACCCGACCGCGATCTACCGCGATCCGATGACCATGGACGACTACCTGTCGGCGCGGATGATCACCACACCGTTCGGGCTCTACGACTGCGACGTGCCGTGTGACGGCGCGGTCGCCGTCGTGGTCTCGGCGGTCGACGCGGCCCGCGACCTGGCGAAGCCGCCGGTGTACATCGAGGCGGTGGGCACGCAGATCGTCGAACGCACCGACTGGGACCAGACCACACTGACCCACGAGCCGCAGGTGCTCGGCCAGGCCGCCCACCTGTGGACCCGGACATCGTTGCGGCCCAGCGACGTCGACGTCGCCGAACTGTACGACGGGTTCAGCTTCAACTGCCTGTCGTGGCTGGAGGCGCTCGGCTTCTGCGGGATCGGCGAGGCGAAGGACTTCCTCGACGGCGGCCACAACATCGCCCGCGACGGCGTGATCCCGCTGAACACCCACGGCGGGCAGCTCTCCCACGGGCGCACCCACGGCATGGGCCTGATCCACGAGGCCGTCACCCAGCTGCGTGGGGAGGCCGGCGAGCGGCAGGTGTCCGGCGCCCGGGTGGCGGTCACCAGCAGCGGTGGCCTCACGCCCAGCGGGGTGCTGCTGCTGCGGGCCGAGGCATGATGACGGCGCCACGGCCGCGGGTGGTGATGGTCGACAGCCTGGGCGACCTCGTCCCGATGTCGGCGCTGGTCGCCGAACCGGAGCACGAACCCCGGGCCGTGCTCGTCGCGCTGCACGGCGGTGCGAGCACCGCGGCGTACTTCGACTGCCCCGGCCATCCCCGGTTGTCACTCCTGCGCCTCGGCGCCGCACTGGGTTTCACCATGGTGGCGCTCGACCGCCCGGGCTACGGCAGCTCGGCGGCCTACCCCGACGCGATCGCCAGGCCCGAACAGCGGGTGGCATTGGCATACGGCGCCGTCGACAAGGTGCTCGGCGCCCGCCCCCGGGGAGCGGGACTGTTCGTGCTCGCCCACTCCAACGGCTGCGAACTCGCCCTGCGGATGGCCGCGAGTGACGACCCGCGCCGCGCCGAACTTCTCGGTCTGGCGCTCGCGGGCACCGGATTGCGCTATCACGACGCTGCTCTGGACATCCTGCGGAATGCGTCGGCGACCCACCGGCCGCCGGGACTGCGGGCACTGCTGTGGGAGCCCGCCGACCTGTACCCCGCCGACGTGCTCAGCGGGATCACCAATTCGTCGACCGGCGCGCCCTACGAGGCGGGCATGGTGCGGGACTGGCCGCACCGGGACTTCCCTGCGCTGGCCGCCCAGGTGCGGGTACCGGTGCAGTTCAGTCACGCCGACCACGAACGGGTCTGGCGGTCCGACCCCGATGCGCTTGCCGAGATCGGCGCGGCGTTCACCGCCGCCCCGCGGTTCGTCGCCGAGGAAGTCGTCGGCGCGGGCCACAACCTGAGCCTCGGCCTTCGCGCCGCGGCCTATCACCTCAAGGTGCTGTCGTTCGTCGAAGAGTGCGTCGTCAATGTCGAGGTCGCCCGCGAAAACCGGTCGGCAGGAATCGAAGTGGAGGCCGGCTGATGCGGGTTGGATTCATCGGGCTGGGAAGCCAGGGCGCGCCGATGGCACGGCGGATCGTCGAAGGGGGACACGAACTCACGCTGTGGGCCCGCAGGCCCGCGTCGGTGGAGCCGTTCGCGGACACCGCCGCCAAGATCGCGGACACCCCGGCCGAACTGGCCGCGGCCAGCGACCTGGTCTGCCTGTGCGTGGTCGGCGACGACGACGTCCGTCAGGTGCTCACCGGTGAGACCGGGGTGCTGGCCGGACTGGCGCCCGGCGCCGTCATCGCCATCCACAGCACCGTGCACCCCGACACCTGCACCGAGATCGCCGAACTCGCCGGGCGCCACGACGTCTCGGTGCTGGACGCACCGGTCAGCGGGGGCGGCCCCGCCGCCGCCGACGGCACACTTCTGGTGATGGTGGGCGGTGCCGAGACCGATGTCGAGAAGGCCCGGCCGGTGTTCGCGACGTACGCCGATCCCGTCGTGCACCTCGGCCCGCTCGGCAGCGGTCAGGTCGCCAAGATCCTCAACAACCTGCTGTTCAGCGCCAACCTGGGCAGCGCTTTGAGCGCGCTGGAGCTCGGCGACTCACTGGGCGTGGCCCGCGACAAGCTGTGCGAGGTGCTGGTTCGCGGCTCGGCGACCAGCAAGGCGGTCAACAGCATCTCGATGTTCGGCGGCACGGTCGAGGGACTGGCGCCCATCGCCGGAGCGCTGCTGCAGAAGGACGTCCGCCACGCGGCAAGCCTGGCCGCCGCCGCCAAGGCGGCCGAGGGATCGGTGTTCACCGCGGCCGACACCGCCCTGCAACACATGGATCACCCGCGATGACCGACGTCGGTTTCGTCGGCGCCGGCCGGATGGGCGCACCGATGGTGGCGCGTCTGGTCGCCGCGGGCCACACCGTGCGCGCCGCCGGCCGGACGGCCGAGAAGCGTTCTGCGATAGAGGCGTTGGGCGCCGCGCCGGTCGACGATCCGGCCGGCGCGGCCGACGGCGCCGACGTCGTCATCGTCTGCGTGTTCACCGATGAACAGGTCAGGCAGTTGTGCCTGGACGGCGATCTGGTGAAGGGGATGCGGCCGGGCGCCACGCTGGTCGTGCACACCACCGGCAGCCCGCGCACGGCACAGGCGATCGCGGAGCGGTTCTCCCATGTCGAGGTCATCGACGCACCGGTCAGCGGCGGCCCGCACGACATCGCCGCGGGTTCGGTGACGCTGTTCGTCGGTGGGCCCGACGACGCGGTGACACGCCTGACACCGTTGCTGTCCGCCTACGGCGACCCGATCCTGCATGCGGGAGGTACGGGCGCCGGGCAGCTGGTCAAGCTGGTCAACAACACCCTGTTCGCGGCGCAGATCGGGCTCGTCAGCGAAGGCGCCAGACTGGGCGCCCGGCTGGGCGTCGGCGAGGGTCCGCTGTTGGCCGCGCTGACCCACGGCAGTTCTCAGAGCCGGGTGCTGAGCATGATCGCCGCTGCCGGTTCCACCGGGGCGTTCGCCTCCGCGGTCGGGGAGTTCGTCGGCAAGGACATCGCCGTCGTCCGCGACACCGTCGCCGAGCTCGGTGGCGACCTGGGGTTGCTGGACGCACTGGTAGAGGCGGGAACTCGTGCGTGAGGCCGCCGGTTCGGGCGATTCGCCGGAAATAGGCGCATACTTCGATGATAATTTTGAGACTTACAGTCTCTCAGATTTCCGTAACGTGCCGGCACTGATCTCGCCGCCGAGGAGGATTCCATGACCAAGCCCAAATTGGTGTTCAGCCCCTACTCGCAGGAGTACTTCGACGACCCCTACGAGATCTACCGGCGGATGCGCGACGAGACCCCCATCTACTACGACGAGGAAGACGACTTCTACGCGCTGACCCGGCACGCCGACGTGGCGGCGGCACTCAAGGATCACGAGTCGTTCTCCTCCACCCGCGGGTGCCACCTGTCCATGATCAAGTCCGGCCAGGGGTTCCAGAAGTCGATCATCTTCATGGATCCGCCGGAACACCGCTTCATGCGCAGCCTGCTCAACAAGGCGTTCACCCCGAGGGCCATCCAGTCGCAGCGTGAGACCGTCGTCGAACTCGTGCAGCACTACCTGTCCCAGGTGGATTCCGACGGCTTCGACGTGGTGCAGGACTTCTCCGGCCCGTTCCCGGTCGAGGTGATCACCCGGATGGCCGGCGTTCCCGAGGAGTTCCGCCAGCAGGTGCGGCACTGGATCGACAAGGGTCTGGAAGTCAAGCCGGGACAGCTCTATCTGTCCGACGAGAACATGCAGGCCAACATCGATGCGGGGGTCTACTACTACGGCCTGGTGCAGGAGCGGCGGGAGAACCCGCAGGGCGACATGATCAGCCGCCTGATCGCCGCGGAGATCCCCGGCGAGAACGGCGAGATGCGCAGACTCGACGACGTCGAGATCACCGGCTTCGTCGCGCTGCTCGGCGGCGCGGGCGCCGAGACCGTCACCAAGCTGGTCGGCAGCGCCGTGGTCGAGTTCGCGCGGCATCCCGAACAGTGGCGGATGCTGCTCGACGACCGCAGCCTGGTGCCCGCCGCCGTCGAGGAGTTGCTGCGCTACGTGGGCCCGGTGCAGTACAACGTGCGCTACACCCTCAAGGAGACCGAGGTGCCCAGCGGCACCATCCCCGCGCACAAGCCGGTGTTCCTGATGAAGGCCGCCGCCAACCGCGACCCGCGGGCGTTCGACGACGGCGAGACGTTCGACATCACCCGCGACCGCGCGCAGGCGCAGAACCTCGGCCTCGGCTACGGCATCCACAGCTGCCTGGGCGCCGCGCTGGCCCGCCTCGAGACGGTCATCGCGCTGGAGCACCTGCTCGATTTCATGCCCCGCTTCGAGGTCGACTTCGACGGTCTGCAGCGCGTCACGATGCAGAACGTCGCCGGCTATCACCACGTGCCTGTGCGGGTGATGCGGTGATCGAGCAAGAAGCGGAGCGGGATCGCGCATGACCCAGAAGATCGAGGTCGACTTCGGCCTCTGCGAGAGCAACGGGGTGTGCATGGGCATCATCCCGGAGGTGTTCGACCTCGATGACGACGACTACCTGCACGTCCTGCAGGACGAGGTCACACCCGAGAACGAAGAGCAGATCAAAGAGGCCGTGCGGCAGTGCCCGCGACAGGCCATCGCCATCCGCGACGAGTGACCGACTCACCGGCACCCACCGCGGCGAAATGAGAGAGTGAATGACCACATCGAAGCTCGTGTTCGACCCCTTCTCCGAGGAGTACTTCAACAGTCCCTGGGAGATCTACCGGCGCATGCGTGAGGAGGCGCCGGTCTACTACAACGAGGAACAGGACTTCTACGCGTTGTCCCGGCACGCGGATGTGGCGGCGGCGTTCAAGGACTGGGAGACGTTTTCGTCGGCGTACGGCCTCGACCTGGCGATGGTGAAGTCCGGCGAACCGCTTCCGATGAAGATGATCATCCTGATGGACCCGCCCGAGCACCGTCAGATGCGCAGCCTGGTCAACAAGGTGTTCACCCCGCGCGCGATCGCGAACCTCAAGCCGATGGTCATCGAGACCATCGACCAGTGCTTCCGCGCCGCCGACCCCGGGCATTTCGACGTCGTGCAGGAGTTCTCCGCGTTCTTCCCGGTGGAGGTCATCACCCGGATGCTCGGCGTTCCCGAGGAGCGTCGCCAGCAGGTGCGCCAGTGGGTGGACACGTCCCTGCACCGGGAGCCCGGCCAGGTCGAGATGTCCCAGGAGGGCCTGCAGGCCATCGCCGAGGCGATGGGCCTGTACTACGAGCTGATCCAGCAGCGGCGGGCCGAACCGCAGGACGACATGTTCACCCGTCTGGTGCAGGCCGAGATCCAGCGCGAAGACGGGCAGATGGAGAGCCTCGACGACTTCGAGATCGCCGGCTTCGCCACCCTTTTGGGCGGCGCGGGCGCCGAGACGGTCACCAAGCTGATCGGCAACGCCGCGGTGACGTTCGCCCAGAATCCCGACCAGTGGCAGAAGCTGCTGGACGACCGCAGCAAGATCCCCGCCGCGGTCGAGGAACTACTGCGCTACGAGGCGCCCGCCCAGTACAACGTGCGCCGCTCAATGAAAGAGGTGACGCTGCACGGGGTCACGATCCCCGAGGGCAAGCCGGTGTTCCTGCTCGGCGGGTCGGCCAACCGCGATCCCGAGGCCTTCACCGATGCCGACACGTTCGACATCGACCGCGACCGGACCGAGGCGCAGAACCTGGGCTTCGGGTACGGGGTGCACAGCTGCCTCGGCGCGGCGCTCGCCCGGATGGAGAGCGCGATCGCCCTCGAGCGGCTGCTGGACTTCATGCCCCGCTACGAGGTGATCTGGGACGACTGCAGGCGGGTGGCGATGCAGAACGTCGCGGGCTGGTCCCACGTCCCGGTGCGCGTCCTGCGCTGACCGACCCGGGGCGCGGCCGCACGCCACCCGGCTGCGCATCTCCGGTCAGTCGCGTTTCGCCTCGTAGCGCAGCAGGACCGTGCCGCCCGGGAAGGTGCGGTTCTCCACCAGCCGCAGCGAGATCCATGACGGCAGTGCCGGGAAGAACGGTGTGCCGCCGCCCACGGCGGTGGGCGCCACGACGATCCGGTACTCGTCCACCAGCCCGGCCGCCACGATTGGTGCGGCCAGCGTCGCGCCGGCCACCTCCAGTTGGCCGTCGGTCTCGGCCTTCAGCTTCGTCACCACCTCGACCGGGTCGCCGCGTTCCAGGCGGGAGTTCCAGTCGACGGACTGCAGGGTGCGCGAGAACACGACCTTGGGCATGTCGCGCCAGATCTGTGCGAAGTCGACGATCATCGGGGTGGCGTCCGGAGCCTCGTCGGCGGTCGGCCAGTACGCGGACATCAGGTCGTAGAGCCGCCGCCCGTAGAACGCGCACGCGGTCTCCCGCTCGAAGTCGTTCCAGTACTGGTGCAGTTCTTCACTCGGATCCGACCAGTCGATGCTGCCCTGCGCATCGGCGATGTACCCGTCGACCGACACGGTGAAGCCATAGATGAGTTTGCCCATGCAGATCAGACTGCATCACAGGGCAGAACTCATCGCGCGACGACTCAGAAGCCGGAGAAGATCGCCCCGTTGCAATCCGCGGCGGCCTGACGCAACTTGAGCGCCGCCTGGTATTCGTCGGAGTAGTACCACTCCTTGGCGGCGTCCACCGATTCGAACTCCAGGAGCACGGTCTGCGTGCCGTGCCACTGGCCCTCGATGGCTTCCACCGCGGGACCGAACGCCAGCACCTTCGCGTTGGCCATCGTCTGGCTGGCCAGCTTGCCGTATTCGGCCATGCCTGCCGCGTCCTTGACGTCTTCGGTGATGATCACATAGCCCTTGGGCATGCCGGAGTCCTTGTCTCTTCGTGGTTTTCGGTCAGTCGATCAGGTGGATAGCGCGTTCCGGGCAGTTGTCGATCGCCTCCTGCGCCGCCTTCTCCAGCCCGGCGGGCACGTCGGGGGGATCCGCCGCGGCCCATCCGTCGTCGGTCAGTTCGAACACCTCGGGGCACAGCGTCAGGCACATCCCGTGCCCGGCGCAGCGGTCCTCGTCGACGGCGACACGCATCAGAGGTCGAACTCGAGATGCAGTTCGGTCAGGCCGCGAAGAATGTAGGTCGGGATGTAGGAGTAGCGCCGCTGCCCCGCCGGACCGTGTTTCTCCTCGGAGATCCGGATGTCGGTGGTGCGGTCGAGCAGCCGTTCGAGTCCCACCCTGGTCTCCGCGCGCGCCAGCGGGGCGCCCGGGCAGCTGTGGATGCCGCGGCCGAATGCCAGGTGCTGGCGGGCGTTCTTGCGCTCGGGATCGAAGCTGTCGGGATCCTCGAAGCGGCGCGGATCGCGGTTGGCCGCACCGTTGATCACCATCACGGTGCTCCCGGCGCCGAGGGCCTCCTCGCCCACCGTGGTCGGCACCCGCGACATCCGGAAGTCGCCCTTGACGGGGCTCTCGATGCGCAGGCACTCCTCGATGAAATTGCCGAGCAGACTGCGGTCCTCGCGCAACCTGCGCTGGACGTCGGGCTGGTCGCCGATCACCTTCAGCGCGGTGCTCAGCAGCCGCACCGTGGTCTCCTGGCCGGCAGAGAAGACATTCGTCGCCACCCGCACGACGTCGGCGACCTCGGGCATGGTGCCGTCCGGGAACGCCGCCGTCGCCAGCCCCGTCAGCACATCGTCGCGCGGTTCGCGGCGACGGTCCTCGACGTAGGTGGCGAACACCTCGTACAGGTACTCGAGCGGCGTCTTGGTCAGCGTCTTGTCCGCGTTGCCCAGCCCGCTTCCGTGGGTGCCCCTGGCCAGCCGCTCGATCAGTTCGCCGCGGTCCTCCTCCGGCACGCCGAGCAGGTCGGCGATCACGCGCAGCGTGAACGGCCCGGCGAAGCCCTTGATGAACTCACCTTCACCCGGTGCGAGGAAGTCGTCGAGGATGTCGTCGGCGAGCTGCCACATCGCGTCCTCGTTCTCCTTGAGGCGCTTGGGCGTGATGAGCCGCATCAGGAGCGCGCGGTGATTCGTGTGGGTCGGCGGGTCCAGCGTGGGCAACTGGTCGCTGAACGGGATCTCGTCGCGGTGCTTGACGATGAGGTCTGACAGGTCGGTGTTCTCCAGGCCCTCCAGCGGCACCGGGAAGCCGGGGAACGGTCCGGTGACCGAGATGCAGGAGGAGAAGCTCTCCGCGTCGTTGTAGACGTCGACCGCTTCCTGCCACCCGGTGACCATCGTGACGCCGTACTTGTCCTCGCGGCTGACCGGGCACTTGCTGCGCAGCGCGTCGTAGAACGGGTACGGATCGTCCAGCACACGCGCGTCCCGGAAGAAGTCGACCGCCGTGAGGTCTTCCGCCATGTGTGACTCCGTTCGGATCGAGCGAGAATGTGATTCTCATCTTTGCGTATCAGGTTTTCACACCGGTTGCGCGCCGTCAACGAGTGGAGTGCTCGGCCCCGGCTCGTCCTCGTCCTGGATCTCGAAGGTGTTGACCGCCGTCGCCAGCAGGTCGTAGCAGCCGACGGTGAAAACGAGGTCCATCCGCTGACGGTCGTCGAACACCCGCCCCAGCGCATGCCATGTGGCATCGGTGACGGCATCGCGGTCGTGCAGTTCGTCGACCGCGTTGACCACCAACCGATCGGTCTCGTCCGCGGGCGCGCCGGCGTGCACACCGTCGATCTCGGCGTCGGTCAGGCCGGCGCGGTGGGCGATCGGGACGTGATGGTGCCACAGGTAGTCGCACCCGCGGCGCTGCGCCGCACGCAGCACCGCGATCTCGCGCACCCGGTCCGGCAACGTGGAATCGCGCAGCACATGGGCGTTGAACGTGAGGTAGGCGTGGGTGAGACCGGGATGATGCAGCAGCGTCGACAGCACGTTGCCCGCGTCGCGGGGATTGCGACGCTCGGCGGGCAACAGCGACCGCAGCGCTTCACGGCTGTCGTCAGTCCATTCGCCGTCGGGCAGCGGCGCCAGGCGGGTCACTGGATCGGTTCGTCGCCGAGCACCGTGGTGCGCAGCATCTCCCGCGGCGAATCGGGGTCGTACGGCGCCGCCCGGTGCAGGACACCGTTGTTGTCCCAGATGACGGTGTCGCCGACCGACCAGCGGTGGCTGTACACCAGGCCGGGCTGCGTGGCCCGCTCGAGCAGCCCGGCGAGCAGGGCCCGGCCCTCGTCGAGGTCCATGCCGACGACGTGGTCCGCCGAGGCGCCGAGCACCAGTGACCGCCGGCCGCTGCGGTGCGTCCACACCAGGGGGTGCTCATGGGTGGGACGACTCCGCCACTTCGCCACCTGCTCCGGTGAGGGATCGGGCGTGATCCGGCGCTGCGAGGCCTCCAGCGAGTGCACCACCCGCAGTGCCCCGAAGCGGTCCTTCTCCTCGTCGCTGAACGCCTCGTAGGCGGCGTAGGAATTCGCGAACTCCGTCTCGCCGCCGCGCGATGCCACCTGCTTGGCCGACAGCACGGTCGCCTTCTGCGGACATTCGTCGTTCAGCGGCGTGCAGCCGTCGATGTGCCAGTCGAACGTGGCGCGAAGGTAGGCGGCCGACGAGTTCTTCGACTTGTCCAGCGTCACCGGGTAGATGCCTGGCACCGGGTGGTGCCCGTCCGAGGAGTGGTCGATCTCGCCGAGCCGGCGGCAGAACTCGACCTGCACCTCGGGCTGCAGCCCCAGACCGGGGAACACCAGCACGCCGTTGTCCTCCAGCGCGTCGAGCACCGCCTCGCCCAGCGAGTCGTCTCCGGCCAGCCGGTCCGGGTCGACGCCGGTCACCTCGGCGCCGACCGAATCGGTCAGCTTGTTGATCGTCAGAAGGGTCATGCGTGTCCTGTCTGTCAGGGCACCGGCGCGCTGACGCGGTCGATCACGGCGTCGGCGGAGTCGGCGGGTTTCTGGGTACCGAAGACCTCGACGGCCATCGAGACCATGACCATCGAGTAGATGAGGTGGAGCAGGTTCAGCACGTCGTCGGGGACGTCGTCGAGCGGGAACTTGTCGCAGAAGTCGATCGCCTCCTCGAACCGCGGGGAGAACGCGTCGTAGAACCTGCGGATCTCTGGCATCGGGGTGTTGAGCCGTGCCTCCCAGCGCTGCGGTTCGGTTGCCAGGCACCACTTCTCGGCGAACGGCTCGAATTCGGCGAACGCACTGGGCAGTCGCGATTCGGCCATCCTCACACCCCCACCGGTGAGCGCTCGCTCTTGTAGTCCTCGACCCAGTCCACGGCGACCTTGTGCAGGTGGCGGACGAGGATCTCCTGGTCGTTGAGCGGATAGTCCTCGACCACGTCGTATTCGAGTGCCGCCTGCGTACCGCCGAGCATGCCGGCGTCCTGCAGCGCGAACTCCTTGAGCACCACCGAGGCGACCTCGTGCTCGATGCGTTCGCGCACGGTGCGCGCCGGGTGGAAGGCGTTGTAGGCCTCGAATTTGTGCGTGTTGTGCGACGTCGGCCAGTAGCGGTACAGCAGGTACCAGCCGTGGTAGATCAGGATCTCCAGGTTGGGGAAGATCTGGAAGTTGGTGATGCCCCACGGTTCGATGCCGCCGGGGTTGAGGCCCGCCGAGAAGTGCGTCTCCGGTGTGCGCCACGGACCCACCAGTCCGCTGCGGGTGGCCCGCTCCACCGGATACATGTATTCGGGGGCGAGCAGCCAGCGACGGGTGCCCGCCGTGGACACCAGCCGGTGCGGCCCGTCGATCTGGAAGTGCCCGCATTCGAAGGTCTGGTTGGGTTGGCGCACCTCGGTGGGCACCTGCTGCGAATGCAGCGACGGCACGTGGTAGTACTCCTGGAACGCGTCGGCGAAGATCTTCCAGTTGCTGTTGTTGTGAGCGACGAAATCGTAACGCTCGGTCATCAATTCGAACGGGTAGTCGTCCAGGGCGGTGATCATCGGTCCGAGGAACTCGCGCAGGCTCTGGCGCGGTTCGGGGTCGAGATTGATGAACACGAAGCCGTTCCACACATCGCAGTGCACCGGTGCCAGACCGTACTTGGTGGTGTCGAGGTCGAAGAACTCGCCGGGCTGCTGCACGAACTTCAGCTCTCCGTCGAGCCCGTAGCGCCAGCCGTGGTACTTGCAGGTGAACTGCCGGCAGGCGCCCTTGACCTCCTCGTTCGGGAAGTCGTTCCACACCAGCTTGTTCCCGCGATGGCGGCAGATGTTGTAGAAGGCCCGGATCTGCTCGTCGCGGCCCTTGACCACGATCACCGACGTGTTCGCCGCGTGGATCTCCTTGGTGAGGTAGCTGCCGACACGCGGCAGTTCCTCGACGCGCGCGACGTTGAGCCACGCGCGCTTGAAGATCGCCTCGCGCTCGAGTTCGTAGAACTCCGGCGAGGTGGAATCGCGGAACGACACCGGCCCGGTGCCCAGTTCCGGATAGTGCTCGGTCCAGCTGCCCTCCGCCGGCTTAGGCCACTTCGCCATGCGAACCTCCCTGTCGTGGTTGCGTTTCCGTGTCTACCGCCCGGTCGCCGGTCGCCCGGTCCATCACATCACCGATCCGCCGTTGACACCCAGGGTTTGGCCGGTGATGAAGCCGGCCTCCTCCGAGCACAGGAAGCCGACCGCGGCGGCGATGTCATCGCCGGTGCCGAGATGACCGACCGGGATGCTCGCGGCCATCTGCTCGTTGGGCGGCAAGAGGCCGGCGGCCTGGGACTTGTGCTGCATCGGTGTCTCGATGCCGGACGGCGGGACGTTGTTGACGGTGATGCCCAGCGCGCCGAATTCGCGTGCCAGCGAACGGGTCAGGGAAAGCAGGGCGCCCTTGGACGAGGCGTAGTGCGCCATCCCCGGCGATCCGCGCTGCGCACTCGACGAGGAGATCATCACGATGCGGCCCCACCCCGCCTCGAGCATGTCCGGTATGGCCACCTGACAGCAGTGGAACGTACCGGTGAGGTTGACGTCGATGAGCCGCTGCCACGCTTCGACGGTCATCTCGACGAACGGCGCCCAGTCCACCAGGCCCGCGCTGGTGACCAGGATGTGCACCGGCCCCAGCTCACTGCGGACCTTGGCGAACGCCTCCTCGACCGCGGCTCGGTCCGAGACGTCCGCGGCCACGCCGAGCGCGGTCACCCCCTCGGCGCGTAGTTCTTCGGCGACCCGTTGCGCCGCATCGCCGTCGAGGTCGAGTACGGCGACCCGGTGGCCGCGCCGTCCGAGTTCGTGACACGTCGACTCCCCCATGCCCGACGCACCGCCGGTCACCACCGCCACCCGTGCCATGTGTTACCTCGTTCCTACTCGTAGACCACGTGGACTGTGCGGCTGGTGGGCAGCGACTGGCAGGTCAGCACCCAGCCCTCGGCCACCTCGTCGTCGTCGAGCGCGTCGTTGTTGAGCATCCGCGCGCTCCCGTCGACGATTCGCGCCATGCAGGTTCCGCACGAGCCCGTCTCGCAGGACGCCGGCGCGCGCAGTCCCGCCGTGCGCGCCGTCTGCAGCAGGGTGTTGCCCGCCCGGTACTCCGCCGTGGTGGTCTGCCGGTCCAGTTCGATGACGACCTGTTCGGTGCCCTGCGACGATTCCGCCGCCCCGGCCGCCTCGGCCTCGTCCACCGCCACCGTGAAGCGCTCGAGGTGCACCCGGTCGCGCGGCGCACCGGCGGTGAGCACCGTGGCCTCCACGGTGTCCATGAACGGCCCCGGCCCGCAGATGTAGTGGTCGGCGCCGTCGGCGAGGCCGTCGAGGAATGCCTCGATCGCGGATTTCGTGACGACGCCGCGGTCGTCGTCGAAGTGGTGCGTCACCGACAACCGGTCGGGGTGGCCCTCGGCCAGACGGGTCAGCGCGGCGGCGAAGATGACGCCGTCGCGGCTGCGGTTGGCGTAGAACAGCCGGATCGGCCGCGACGTCGTCGCCAGGGCCGTGCGGATCAGCGACATGATCGGGGTGATCCCGCTGCCGCCTGCGAAGGCGACGATCGCATCGCCGTTCTCGCGCAACAGGAACCGGCCTTCGGGCGGCGCGGCGTGGATCTCGGCGCCCTCGGCCGCGGTGTCGTTGAGCCAGTTGGACACCAGCCCGCCCGGGTCGCGCTTGACGGTGATCTGCAGATCGTCTTCGACCGGCGCGGATGACATCGAGTAGCAGCGGCGCAGTTCGCGACCGTCGACGGTGACCCGCAGTGTCAGGAACTGACCGGCCTGGTACCGGAAGCGAGAGGTGCAGTGCTCCGGCACGTCCAGCACAAGTGACACGGCGTCGGAGGTCTCGCGCACGATCCGCTTGATGCGAAGTGCGGCAAAGCCGTCCGAATCGGTGTGCTCGCTCATCGTGGCCAATGATATCAAGTACTTGTCATTAATCTCAAGTACCTGATACATCGCCGCTACTCGTCCACGTGATCGAGGCGCATCTCGTGGCCCGTGCCCTGTTCGACGACACGGCTGAGCAGCTGGCGCAGCGTCTCCTGCTCGGCCTTGGTCAGCACGCCGAACACCCGGTCGTGCGCGGCGATGGCGTCGTTCACGACGGCCGCGGCGACCTTGCGGCCCTGGTCGGTGAGGAATGCCTGCAGGATCCGGCCGTGCTGTGGGTCCTGTTTGCGTTGCACCAGCCCCCGCTTCTCGAGCGCGGTCAGGGCCAGCTGCACACCCTGGGGGCTGATGAGCAGCCGCCGGGCCAGCTCGGCGCCGGACAGACCGGGTTCGTCGGACAGCTGGCGCAGCACGCCGATCTGGGCGGTGCTCACCCCGTGCTCGCTCACCGCGTCGTTCACCGACGTCAGTGAGAAGTACCAGGCCTGCTTGAGCAGCCACAGGATGTTGTCGGTCTGCTCCATACCGGCCTCTCCGATCGCTGTGCGGTGCGCTCGACGTTAGCTCTGCGAACCACCGCCGCGCTTGTGGACCCGGCCGTCCTTCATCACGAAGCGCACGTCGAGCGTGGTGGAGATGTCCGCGGACGGGTCGCCGGGCACGGCGATGAGATCGGCGAGGTAGCCCGGGGCGATGCGGCCGAGTTCGTCGTCGGCGTCGATGAGCTCGGCGCTGGTGATCGTCGCCGCCCGCAGGGCCTGCATGGGTGTCATCCCGCGCGCCACCAGAGCGCGCAGTTCCTTGGCGTTCTGGCCGTGCGGGACGGCGGGCGCGTCGGTGCCGCAAGCGATGCGCACCCCTGCCGCGATCGCCTTCGGGAGCATGGCCTGTGCGCGCGGGAACACCTCCTCGGCCTTGCGGCGCAGCTCCGGGGCGATGCGGTCGATGGCCATCGCCTCGGTCAGGTAGGTGGTCGACACCAGGAAGGTGCCGTGGTCGACCATCATCTGGATGGTCTCGTCGGAGGCCAGGAAGCCGTGTTCGATGCAGTCGATACCGGCTCGGATGCACGCGCGGACGGCACTGTCCCCCACCGCATGCGCCGCCACGCGTACCCCCGCGCGATGCGCCTCGTCGGCGATCGCGGCGAACTCGTCATCGGAGTACTGCTGCGCCCCCGGAGCGGTGCTGTGCGACATCACGCCACCGGACGCCGACACCTTGATCAGCTTCGCGCCGTGCCGGATCTGGTACCGCACACACGCGCGCACCTCGTCGACCCCGTTGGCGATGCCCTCGGCCACCGAGAGCGGCATGATCCCGGGCGCGAGGCGCTGGAACACGGTCGGGTCGAGGTGCCCGCCGTAGGGCGTCACGGCATGCCCGGCGGGATAGATGCGGGGGCCGGCGTGCCAGCCCTGCTCGATCGCGCGCTGCAGTGCCACGTCGAGCAGGTAGCCGCCGGTCTTCACCATCAGGCCGAGATTGCGGACCGTGGTGAAGCCGGCGTCCAGCGTGGTCCGGGCGTTCACCGCGCCGCGCAGCGTGCGGTAGGCGGGGTCGTCCTGCACCCCGTGCATCGGGCTGGGCAGGCCTTCGGGGCCGCCGGGGCCGCCGATCAGCAGGTTGAGCTCCATGTCCATCAGACCGGGGAGCAGCGTGACGTCCCCGAGGTCGATGTCCTCGGCCGCGCCCTGGGGAATCCGCTCGGGATTCACGGCCTGGATGCGGTTCCCGTCGACGACGACGACGGCCGGTGAACGCACCTCGCCGGCCGCGACGTCGGCCCAGCGCGCCGCCCTCAGGACGATCGGGCCTGCGCCGGATGGCCCGTCGGTCACGGCACCGGTTCGGAGACGCAGTCCAGGCTGGTGGCCCCCGTGTCGGGGACCTTGGGCTGCTTCCAGCACTCGACCGGGAACGACACCTGGATCATCGAGTACAGCAGGTGCATCAGGTTGAGCACGTCCTCGGGCAGGTCGTCGAGGCTGAACTTGTCGCAGTAGGCGATCGCCTCCTCCGCACGCGCGGTGACCGCGTCGTAGAAGGCCTGCATGTCACGCATCGAACTGCTCAGCCGCTTGGCGTAGCGCTCCGCCTCGGTGCCCAGGCACCAGTCGGAATACGGCTCCAGGTCCGCGAATTCGGGCGGCAGCTTGCTCGTCACGGTCGTCTCTGTGGTCGTCACGGTCACACCTCCGCGGTCTTGCGCTGGTAGTCCTCTACCCAGGCGGCCGTCTCGGTGTGCAGGTGGCGGATCAGCACCTCCTGGTCACAGAGCACGAAGTCGTCGAGGACCCGGGACTCGACCATGGTCTGGGTGGCCTCGAGGGTGTTGGCGTCCTGCAGGCCGTACTCCTTGAACGACACGGCGGCCAGCTCCTGGGCGATGCGCTCGCGCGGTGTGCGCGGCTGCGGGAAGTACACCGTGCCCTCGAAGATGTGGGTGTTGTGCGACGTCGGCCAGTAGTGGTAGGTCAGGTACCAGCCCTGCCCCCAGAACAGGATGACGAAGTTGGGGAAGAGCTGGAACGAGTCCAGTCCCCACGGATCGCACTTCGCCGGGTTGAGGCCCGGCGGCATCTCCCCCAGATCTTGGCCGTCCCATGGCCCGAAAAGCCCGCTCTGGCAGATGTCCTCGATCGGCTTGCGCATCTCGTCGGCCATCTCCCAGGCCCGCACACCGGACGTGCTCACGAGCCGGTGCGGACCTTCGATCCGGTAGTGCGGCGCCTCGAATCCCGCCTCGGCCGCAGCCTTCGAGTAGGCGGTGGGCGACTGGTTCGCGTGCAGGACGGGTGCGTGATAGAACTCCTGGAACGCGTCCATGTAGAGCTTCCAGTTGGCCTTGACCTCTGAGCGGTACTGGAAGCGGGAGGTCATCTTGTCGAACGGATAGCCTCCGAGATTGGTGATCATCGGTCCGAGGAAGTCCCGCAGCGGCTGCTCCGGCTCCTTCGCGAAGTTGACGAAGATGAAGCCTTCCCAGACGTCGCAGTGCACCGGCACCAGCCCGTAGCGACTCTTGTCCAGGTCGAAGAACTCGCCCTCCTGCTGCACGAAGGTCAGATTGCCCTCGAGGTCGTAGCGCCAGGCGTGGTACTTGCAGGTGAACTGGCGGCACACCCCGCTGGTCTCCTCGAGCGGCATGTCGTTCCACACCAGCTTGTTGCCCCGATGTCGGCAGATGTTGTGGTACGCCTTCACCTCGCCCTTGCCGGTCCGCACGACGATGATCGACGTGTTGACGACCTTGAGCTCCTTGGTGAAGTAGCTGCCCTTGCGCGGCACCTGCTCCACCCGGCCGACGTTGAGCCAGGCGCGCTTGAACACCGCCTTGCGTTCGATCTCGTAGAACTGCGGATCGATCGAATCCTCGTAGGACACCGGCCCGGTGCCCAGTTGCGGATAGTGCTCTGTCCAGCTGCCTTCCGGCGGCTTCGGAAACCGGGCCATATCGTCTCCTCCTCGGTTGTCGATCCGCCCCAGGCCGCCCGCATTCGACGTGCCGACTTGATTGTGTAGGCAATCCGCCACGCACAGCGGCTTTTTGGGCGATTTCCAGGAACCGACAGTGCCGACGGTATATGCTCAGCCGGGCAATCGCAAGTAGTTGATATTCCCGATCGCAGAATGGAGCACCAGGCGTGCGGTACGACGAACTGTTCATCGGCGGTACCTGGCGCACGCCCAGCACCGACGGGCGGATCGAGGTCGTCTCACCGCACACCGAGCAGGTCGTCGCAAGCGTGGCGGCCGCGGCGCCGGCCGACGTGGACCTGGCGGTCGGCGCGGCACGCGAGGCGTTCGACAGCGGCCCGTGGCCCGGCACCGAACCCGCCGAGCGCATCGAGGCGGTGCGCCGCCTCGCCAAGATCTACGAGCAGCGCCGCACCGAGATGGCCGAGCTCATCACCACCGAGATCGGCGCGCCGATCAGCTTCTCCCAGCGGGCGCAGGTCGCGCTGCCATGGTCGATGATCGACGCGTTCGCCGATCTCGCCGAGACGTACCCGTGGCGGGAGGACAGGCCGGGCCGCTACGGCTCCGACATCCACATCCGGCGCGAGCCGGTGGGCGTCGTGGCCGCGATCGTGCCGTGGAACATGCCCCAGTTCCTGATCGTCACCAAGCTGATCCCGGCACTGCTCGCCGGGTGCACCGTCGTGGTCAAACCCGCGCCGGAGTCGCCGCTCAACGCGCTGCTGCTCGCCGAGATCATCGCCGAGTCCGACCTGCCGCCCGGTGTGGTCGGCATCCTGCCGGGCGACCGGACCGTGGGCGAGCACCTGGTGCGCCATCGCGGGGTGGACAAGGTGTCGTTCACCGGGTCGACGCCCGCGGGCCGGGCGGTCGCCGCCGCGTGCGCCGGGGACCTGCGGCGGGTCAGCCTCGAACTGGGCGGCAAGTCCGCGGCGCTCGTGCTCGACGACGCCGACCCCGGCGCGGTCGCGGCGGGCGTGCGCTCGGCCAGCCTGTCCAACAGCGGCCAGATCTGCAACGCGCTCACCCGGGTCCTGGTGCCCGCCGCGCGCGCCGCCGAGTACACCGACGCGCTCGCCGCCGAGATGAGCGCGCTGGTGGTCGGCGATCCCTCCGACAGCGCGACGCAGGTGGGTCCGCTTGTGGCGCAACGCCAGCAGGAACGGGTGCGCGGATACATCGAGGCCGGAGCGCGGGACGGCGCCCGTCTCGTGGTCGGCGGCGCGGAGATGCCCGACGGGCTGGACCGCGGCTGGTATGTCCGGCCGACGCTGTTCGCCGACGCCGACAACTCCATGCGGATCGCCCGCGAGGAGATCTTCGGCCCGGTGCTGACGGTGCTGCCCTACTCCGGCGTCGATGAGGCCGTGACGATCGCCAACGATTCGGACTACGGCCTGGCCGGCTCGGTGTGGACCGACGACAGCGCGGCCGGCCTCGAGGTCGCCGCACGCATCCGCACCGGCACGTTCGGCGTCAACCAGGGCTACCCGATGGACCCGTTCGCCCCGTTCGGTGGCGTGAAGGCCAGTGGCTACGGCCGCGAACTCGGCCGCGAGGGGATCGACGGCTACACCGACACCAAATCCATCGCCGTGGCAGCGGCGAGCAAGGGAGCCTGAGTTGTCCACCGACGCGATCACCGGCCACGAAACGAATTTCGCCAAGCCATGGGCGCCGCACCGGCTCCGGATATATTCGGCCACAGCGATCTTCACCACGGTGATGTTCGTCGGGATGACGATCGGCGTCGGCGTCGGGCTCATCCCGCCGAGTTTCGCGGTGGACGTGATCGCCAACATGTTGTTCGGCATCCCGGTGATCCTGCTGCCCTTCGTCCTGCTCTGGGATGCACCGGGTGAACGACGGACCCGTCTCGACAAGGCGGCCGAACTGACGTTGTTCTACCTGCCCTACACCGCGTGCAGCCAGATCGGCTACGAGCTGATGTTCCTCATCGGCCATCCCCTCGGCCTCTGGACACCCACCGACGACCCCGGGTGGAAGTGGTTGTGGTGGCAGTACGCGCTGGCCGACACCAGGTATGTCAGCGGCAACACGTGGATCTTCGCCCTCGAGGTGGTCGGGGTGCTCACCGGCACCATGGTGTTCGTGATGTGGACCCGGCTCGTCCGGACCACCCTGTCCGACGAAGCGCGGATCCGCTGCCTGTGGTTCGCCTTCGTGGGGTGCGCGATCCTGATGAGCAGCACCGCCGTGTACTTCCTGGCGGAGGTGGGAGCCGGCTTCGAGAACATCGGTCAGGGCGCGTACGGCCTCTGGTTCAAGTTCATCGCCGAGAACGTGCCGTTCATCGTGCTTCCTCCGCTGGTGCTCTATTCGATCCACCTGCAGATCGACTACCTGACGCGCCGGGCCGGCGCCCGGACCCGCGCCGGCTGAGCCTGCGGCTCAGGCCGTTTCGCCGCCGTTCAGTTCGGTGAGTGCGTGGAGCTGCTCGAGGTAGTGCTCGAGTGAGCGGTGGACGAAGCGCGCGGAGAGGGTCGTCGTGCCGCAGCCGGCCAGATCACGCAGCGCCTGCCGCGTCGCCTCCGGGTCGCCTACCGGGTCGAGTGCACGTTCGGCCGGCATCACCACTTCGAAATCGGGCGGCAACTCGACGCCTCCCAGCCACTCGGCAGCCCGGGCGGCGGAGACGTAGTAGGGACACCACCCGTCGGCGAGGGTGACCGCCCGCCGCAGCGAGCGCCTGGTGCGACCTCCGACCCAGATCGGCACGTGCGGCTGAAGCGCGCAGGGATCGACGGTCAGCCCACCGAATGAATAGAACTCACCGTCATAGGCCGGTTCGTTACTCGGCAGCGCCGCCCGCAACGCCCGCAGGGCATCGTCGGCACGGGCACCGCGATCGTCGAACGGCGCGCCGAGCAGATCGAACTCCTCGCGCAGCGAGCCCACGCCCACACCGAGGATCAACCTCCCGCCGCTGACGTGATCCAGTGTGCCGTAACGCTTCACGACGGCCAGCGGGTGGTGGTAACCCAGCACCAGGGTCATGGTGGCGAACCGGATCCGGTGCGTCCGGGCCGCCGCGTAACCGAACGTGGCGAGCGGATCCCAG
Source organism: Mycolicibacterium arseniciresistens (assembly GCF_030519285.1). Taxonomy (NCBI): domain Bacteria; kingdom Bacillati; phylum Actinomycetota; class Actinomycetes; order Mycobacteriales; family Mycobacteriaceae; genus Mycobacterium; species Mycolicibacterium arseniciresistens. Next base: position 17,774 of record NZ_JAUMSQ010000014.1, on the reverse strand, counting down.
TAGCGGGCGCCGCGGCGACCGGTCTCGGCGGCGGGAAGTCCGATGTGCTCGCTGCACGTCATGTGGTGGTAGCCCATCCGGTCCGCGGCCTCGGCGACACGGCAGATCGCCTCGATCCCGGCATCTTTCTCCCACCCCAGCGGAGCGCCCGCGACGTTGGTGACCACCGGCGTGGCGATGCCGAGCTTCACCGCAGCGGCTCCTCCCCCGCCAGGATCGTGCGGTGCATGAGCCGGCCACTGTCAGCGGCGTACGGCAGCGCCCGGTGCATGGTGCCGGTGTTGTCCCAGATCAGCAGGTCCCCCACCCGCCACTCGTGCCGGTAGACGTACTGCGGCTGCGTCGCCCAATCACGAAGCCGGGCAAGCAGTGCGCGACTCTGCTCCACCGGCATGCCCTGGACGTAATCGGCCGTGGCACCCAACAGCAGCGACCTGCGGCCGGACCGGTGTGTCCACACGACGGGACATTCCTTGGTCGCGGACTTCTGCCAGAAGGCGATCTCGTCGTAGCTCATCTCGGGTGTCACGTAGTACTGCGACCGTTCCGCGCTGTGCACCACCCGCAGGCCGGCGATCCGGTCCTTTTCCGGCTGCGGCAGGTCGTCGTAGGCGGCGTAGGTGTTGCAGAACTCGGTCTGTCCGCCGGTGTCGGAGAGCGTCACCCCCCGCAGCAGCGTCGCCAGGTTCGGGTACGGCTGCAGCGAGCCGTCGAAGTGCCAGAACAACGAGCCCTTCAGATACTTCGCGCGCTGATTGACCGTGTCGTCCAACGAGATCTTGTAGATCCCGTCCTGACCCTCTCCTGCCACCACGGTGCCGAGCGTCCTGGCGATGGCCACCTGCTGCTCGTCGGTGATCTGCAGGCCCCGGAAGAAGACCACTCCGCGCTGCTCGAGCGTCGCCCGGATCTGTGCTGCCACCCGCCCGCTGAGCAATGTCTCGACGTCGGAGGTGATCTCACTGCCGATCCGCGGGGTGAGGTGCCGGATCTGCAACTGGTCGGCGGCGGTGCTCATGTCACTCAACTCGACCTCGTCAGGATCGTGGTGGCCGAGTGCTTCACCCGCGGCTGGTTCCACAGCTCGACCGCCAGGGAGACGGTGATCAACGAGTACAGCAGGTTCCGCAGATTCGCGACGTCGTCCGGGAGCGGCTCGGCGTAGTCGAACTTGTCGACGTAGGCCACCGCATCCTCGGCGACCGGGAAGACCTGGTCGTAGAAGGCCCGTATCTCGTCCATCGAGGTGTTCACGCGCTTGACGTAACGCGCGTGGCCGTCCTCGATGGCCCAGTCCGCGACCAGGTGCTCGAGGTGGGAGAACCCCTCGGGCAGTGCGGTGGTCACCGGGCGCGCATTCGTCGTGCCCGTGCTCACCGGCTGTTCCCCTTCGCGCTCTCGCCCGCCTCGACGTAGTCGCCGACCATCTTGTGCAGGTGTCGCAGCAGGATCTCCTCGTCGTTCATGGTGAAGTGCGTCAGCGCGCCGCTGTTCAGCATCGCCTGCAGTCCTTCCGACGGGCTGGCGTCCTCGAGGATGATGTCGTTGAGGTAGGTCACCGTGAGTTCCTGACCCAGCCGCTCCTTATGCGTTCTCGGTGGCTGGTAGTACATCTCGGTCTCGAAGATGTGCGAGTGCGGCCCGGTCGGCCAGTGGGTGTGCACGGTGAAACCGGATGCCCCGAAGATCAGCACGAAGTTCGGGAAGAACTGGAACGAGTCGAAACCGTATTTCTCCGAACGCGTCGGGTTCATCCCGGGCGGCAGGGGTCCGCGCTCGGCGCGCTTGGTCCAGGGGCCTGCCGCGCTGGCCTCCATCACACATTCGATCGGCTTCGAGTAGGGCGTCCGGCGGGAGGGCTCCCCGGAGAACGAATACATCCGGTGCGGATCGGCCAGGCGGTAGGCCAGGGCGTCGGTGAACGGATTCGGCTTGTTCAGCGCTTCCCTGGCTTCTGCGGTGACGCTGCCGAAGGACGAGGCGTGCAGGTACGGGCCGTGGTAGCTCTCGGCGAAGCCGTCGACGAATATCTTCCAGTTGCACTGCAGTTCGGCCTTGAACCGGTAGACCTGGTGCGGCCCTTCGAACGGATACCCCTCGATGCCGTGCGCGAGCTCGCCGAGGAACGAGCGCAGCGGCTCGGTGTTGTGCGGGTCGAGGTTGACGAAGACGAAGCCCTCCCACACCTCGCACTGGATGGCCGGCACGCGGCAGCTGTCGGCGTCGAAGTCCAGCAGAAGGTCCTGGCGGGTGGCCGAGTGCAACGACCCGTCGAGGTGGTAGCGCCAGCCGTGAAAACGGCAGTACAGCAGCGGCGCCCGTCCGCTCACCTCCTGGAACGGGTCGTCCTCCCACAGCATCTTGTTGCCGCGGTGCGGGCAGATGTTGTGCATGGCGCGGATCACGCCGTCCTTGCCTCGCACGACGATGATCGAGGTGTTGAGAAAGGTGAGTTCGCGAGTGAAGTAGCAGCCCGAGCGCGGCACCTGCTCGACCCGCCCCATGTACAGCCAGGTCTTCTTGAAGACGTGTTCGCGTTCCCGCTCGTAGAACTCCTCGGACACGCAGTCCTCGAGGGACACCGGACCGCGGCCGAGGCCGGGATACGCGTCCGTCCAGTGACCGCTCTCGGGTTTGCTCACCAGGGCTTCGGAGCTCACGTGATCCTCCTGCACTGAACGCGTCGCCGGGCGGGCGACGATGTGCCGAAGCTACCGCCGGGCATATCGGCGAAACAGGTGCGAAACCGCAACATGCTGTTGCATATTTGGGACGACACTCCGCCGTCAGGAGCCCGGATGGAACAGCACCTGTCCTTCGACCTCGGCGCGCTGCTGGTGTTCGGCAAAGTGGTGGAGGCCCGCAGTCTGTCGAAAGCCGCGACATTGCTGGGCATGCCGAAGTCCACGGTGAGCCGCAAGCTGGCGAAGCTGGAGGCCGATCTCGGGATCAAGCTGTTGCGCAAGAACACGCATCAGCTCACCGTCACCGACCTCGGTGAACAGATCTACGGTCATGCGGTCAGCATCCTGACCGAGGCCAACGGTGTCCGCGCACTGGTCGAGGGCAGCAGGCACGAGCCGCAGGGCGAGCTGCGGGTCGCCATTCCGGTGTTCGTCGGCATCGATTACGCCTCCCGCGTCGGCGCCACCTTCCTGCGGCGGTACCCGCACACCCGGCTGGACATCCGGCTCGTGGACAACATGGTCGACCCCGTCAAGGACGGGTTCGACGTCGTGTTCGGCACCGGGCCTCTTCAGGATTCGACGTTGATCGCCCGGAAGGTGTTCGACCTCGACCTGTTCCTCTGCGCCTCGGCGCGCTTCGTGGCGCAACTGGCCGCACCGCTCACCATGCCGGCGCACCTGGACGGCCTGCCGTTCATCGACTTCGGGTTCTGCGGCTCGCGCAAGCTGACGATCAGCAGGGACGACATGCGGTGCGAGGCGTCGCCGCAGGTGCGGGCGCGGGCCAACAACTTCCAGGTGTGCAAGCAGTACATCCTGGAGGGGCTCGGCGTCGGCGCCATGCCCACCCAGATCATCTGCACCACCGAACTGCGCGAGGGCACCATCGTGCCCGTCCTGCCCGAGTGGCGGCCCGACCCGCTGGCCGTGCACATGATCTATCCCTTCGAGCTGTCGTTCTCGACATTGATCAGCGCCTTCTACGACACGGCCCGCGAGATCATCGTCGAGAACACCGCCCGCGCCTGACGGGGCAGGTCGTCAGGGCAGCTTGATCGCCGACATGTACATCTCGACGATCGGCCGATAGAGGTCGACGTCGTCGAGTTGACTCCCCAGCACCACCGAGTCGCTGGTCGCGACGAGCACCTGCGCGAAGGTCGACGGCGAAATGAGCAGCGTGCCACCGAGCCGGTCGATGCCCTCGACGATGAACCTCGCGAGCGCCTCGACGACCTCTGACCGCTTCTCCGCGACCCGGTCCCGCGCCTCCGGGTTGCGCGTCAGATAGAGCGTGAACTCGTGTCCGAGCGCGGCGTGTTCAGCGCCGCGGTCGAGACTGAGCTGGCGCCACCGCCGTGCGATCTCGTCGAGTTCGCGCTCGCCGATCTGTCCGGCGGTCGACATCACCTCGGCGAAGTTGTCGAAGTAGCGACGCCAGTACCGGTCGCTGACCGCCAGGAACAGGTCCTCCTTGGTGGCGAAGTGCTTGTAGATCGCACCCTTGGTGTAGCCGGCCGCGTGCGCGATGTCATCGAGAGTCGCAGGTGTGAAACCTTTTTCGGCGAACACGTCTTCGGCCGCGTCGAGCAGCAGGGAACGCGTGTGCTCGAGGCGTCTCTCGCGCGTCCACCGCTCCACCATGGTCGAATTCTGCCACAGGATCTGAGAAACCCATTGGACAATCAGATACCAGTTGGTATATTTCCGGGCGTGTGCGCATCGGACGCACGTTTCAGGAGGCGCTCGTGAGCGATTCGTCGAACAGGAAATCCGTTGTCACTCAATCGTTGAGCGGTGCCCTCGGCTCAGGAACGGAGACTCCGCGCTCGTCGAACGCCATCAAGATCTGGGCGACGGTAGGCACCCTGTTCCTGGCGTACACGATCTATGTGTTCGTCCGGTGGGTCAGCGGACCCTTCTTCGAGCCGGTGGCCGGAGGTCCGAGCGAGCCACCGATGTACATGCAGATCCCGCTGATCGCCAACGCCGTCGTGCTGTGGATCGGCCTGCCGGCCGCGCTCTGGTTCTTCCTCATCCGGCCCTGGGTGCGGGAGAGGCGGGTCACGCTCGACGGCATGCTGCTGGTGTCGATGGGCCTGATGATGTTCCAGGATCCGATGCTCAACTACTACAGCACCTGGTGCACGTACAACGCCTGGCTGTGGAACCGGGGCTCCTGGGCACCGCACATTCCGGGCTGGGTGGCGCACGAGGAACCGGGCCACACCGTGCCCGAACCGCTGCTGACCAACATCCCCGGCTACATGTACGGCGTGCTGCTGATCACCATCGTCGGGTGTTGGCTCATGCGCAGGATCAAGAACCGTTGGCCGGAGATCAGCAATCTGAGGCTGGTGCTTGTCACCTATGCGATCGCCTTCGTCTTCGACTTCGTCATGGAGGCCTTGGTGATGCTGCCGATCGGCTTCTACTCCTACCCCGGCGCCATCCAGTCTCTGTCGTTCAACGCCGGTACGTACTACCAATGGCCGATCTACGAGGGCTTGATGTGGGGTGGCGTCCAGGCGGCGCTGTGCTGCCTGCGCTTCTTCACCGACGACCGGGGACGCACATTGGTGGAACGCGGCTTGGACAGCATCCGAGGCGGAGCCGTCAAGCAACAGTTCGTTCGCTTCCTGGCGATCTTCGGCGGTGTCAGCGCGTGCTTCTTCCTCTTCTACAACGTCCCGGCGACCTGGCTGGGCATGCACGGCGACCCCTGGCCGGAGGACGTGCAGAAGCGCTCGTACTTCAACCCCGGCATCTGCGGCGAGGGAACCGATCGACCGTGCCCGAATCCCGATCTGCCGGTGCCCACCAAGTACTCCGGCTACATCAACCATGACGGACAGCTGGTACTCCCCGAGGGGGTCGAGGTGCCACCCGTCGTTCCCATCCAATCGGGCAGGTGACCCGTCAGGGCATCTTGACTGCCGACACGTACATTTCGACGATCGGCTGGTAGAGATCGACGCCGTCGAGGTGGCTGCCCAACTCGACGGCGTCGGTCGTGGCGATGATGATGTGGGCGAAGGTGGCCGCCGGGATCAACAGGGTCGCACCGAGCTTCTCGACACCCTCCACGATGTAGCCGGCGAGATGGTCGACGACCTCGGCCCTCTTGGCAGACACACGTTCCCGCGCCTCGGGGTTGCGCAGCAGGTAGAGGTTGAACTCGAGGCCCAGTGCCGCGTGCTCGGCGCCACGGTCACGGCTGAGCTGACGCCATCGCTCACCGATGTCTTCGAGTTCGCGTGCCCCGATGTGGTCCGAGGACGACATCACCTCGGCGAACTTGTCGAAATACCGGCGCCAATACCGGTCGCTCGCAGCCAGGAACAGTTCTTCCTTGGTGGCGAAGTATTTGTAGATCGCGCCCTTCGAGTAGCCGGCCGCCTTGGCGATGTCATCGAGAGTCGCAGGGATGAAACCGCGTTCGGCGAACACCTGCTCCGCGGCATCCAGCAGCAGTGAGCGCGTGCGCTCGAGGCGTCGCTCGCGCGTCATCGGCTCGACCATGCGTCAATTTTGCCACAGATTCTTTTCGAACCCTTGGTCATCTAGATACTGACTGGTATATTTTCGACGCATCGGCCACTTCGGGAGGGAGCTGTGAGGTCCATGGGATCGACAAGTGCGGAGGTGACGGTGTCGTGAGCGATCTGTCCAGCAAGCGGAAACCCGTTCTCACCGAATCGCTCAGCGACGCGGCGCTCGGTGCGCAGCCGCAGAGGAAGATCACGCCGGTGCGGGTGTGGGCCGCCGTCGGCGGTGTGATCCTCGCCTTCCAGCTGTACGTGTGGATCCGCTGGATCAGCGGGCCCAATTTCGAGCGGGTTCCCGCAGGCCCGACCGATCCGCCGACGTTCATGAAGGCGATCCTCTTCACGTGGACCGCCGTCATCGTGGTCGGCCTGCCGGTCGCCATCTGGTGGTTCCTGATCCGGCCGTGGCGCCGGGAGCGGCGAATCACCCTCGACGGCATGCTCTTTGTCTCCTGCGGCCTGCTGTGGTTCCAGGATCCGCTGCTGAACTACTTCAGCACGTGGAGCACGTACAACACCTGGATGTGGAACATGGGCTCATGGGTCCAGGACATTCCAGGGTGGGTGTCCTACGGCGAACCGGGCGCCATGATGGCCGAACCCGTCCTGATGAACGCCCCGGGCTACTTCTTCGTCCTGCTGTGCACGATGCTGGGCTGCGCGGTGATGCGCCTGGCCAAGAAGCGTTTTCCCAACATCAACACCTTCGGGTTGATCGGCGTGGTGATCGCCTGGACCTTCTTCTTCGACTTCGTCATCGAGGGCCTGTTCCTCATGCCGATGGGTCTGTTCACCTACCCGGGCGCGATCCAAGCGCTGTCGGTCAACGCCGGCACCTATTACCAGTGGCCGCTCTACGAAGGACTCATGTGGGGCGGGGTTCAGGCGGGCCTGTGCTGCATGCGTTACTTCACCGACGACCGCGGCCGGACCTTCGTCGAGCGGGGACTCGACCAGGTCCGCGGCGGCATGGTCAAGCAGCAGCTCACCCGTTTCCTGGCGATCTTCGCCGCGTGCAGCACCTTCTTCTTCGTGTTCTACAACATCCCGGCGCAGTTCTTCGCCATGCACCAGGACCCGTGGCCGGATGACATCCTGAAGCGCTCGTACTTCCTGATGGGGATCTGCGGTGAGGACACCGACCGGCCGTGTCCCGACCCCGCGCTACCGATGCCCCTGACGAATTCGGGCTACATCAACCACGACGGTGAGCTCGTCCTCCCCGACGGCGTCAAGCTTCCCGTGAACGTACCGCTCGAGCGAGGAGAATAGATGCGCAACAGTACATCCGCGGTGGTCACACCCGTGCCGGACGCACCGTTCTACCGTGCGGTCGGCGACGAGGTGGAGGTCTTCCGCGCGGCCGCCCGCCGGGGGCTGCCGGTGCTGCTGAAAGGCCCGACCGGTTGCGGGAAGACGCGATTCGTCGAGGCGATGGCCCACCAGCTGGGCCGGGATCTGATCACCGTCGCCGGCCACGAGGACATGACGTCGGCGGACCTGGTGGGCCGGTTCCTGTTGAAGGGCGGGGAGACGGTCTGGGTGGACGGACCGTTGACCCGGGCGGTGCGCGAGGGCGCCATCTTCTACCTCGATGAGGTGGTCGAGGCCCGCCAGGACACCACTGTGGTCATCCATCCGCTCGCCGACCACCGCCGGGAGCTGCCCGTCGACCGCCTCGGCACCACATTGCAGGCGGCGCCCGGCTTCCAGCTGGTGATCTCCTACAACCCCGGCTACCAGAGCGTGCTGAAGAACCTCAAGGAGTCCACCCGTCAGCGCTTCATCGCCATCGAACTGGGCTACCCGGCCGCCGACGTGGAGACCGAGGTGGTGGCCTACGAGGCCGGCATCGACATCGAGACTGCACGTGCTCTGGTGAAACTCGCGTACGCCATCCGGAACCTCGACGGCTCACCGTTGCGAGAGGTGTCCTCGACTCGCATGTTGATCCTCGCCGGCGGCCTCGCGGCCGAAGGTCTGAGCCTGCGCAGCGCCGTCCACGCCGCCGTCGTCCAGGTGCTCTCCGATGACCACGACGTCATCCGCGCGCTCGACGAACTCGTCAACACGGTCCTGCCACAGACGTGACCGACGCTGCCGCCGCGGGTTTTTCGGTCATCTCCCTGCACCACGGGCAGGAGGTGCCCCTGGCGCCGGCGCCGGAGAACCCGGACCGGTTCCGCTTCCTCGCCACCTACATCGCCGGCAGGTCCGTCGACGTCATCGAGGCTCCCGCCGGCCAGCCCGCACACACCGACGGCCGGTTCATCTTCGTCTCGGCCGGTGGATCGGTCGAGGAGCAGCGCCGGGAAATGCTGGTGCAGGCGGCGCTTCTCGGCGCGGGCAGCCTCGATCCGCGGTTGGTGAAGGGATTGCGGGCACGCGCGACGTTGGCACGCCGGTATCTGGCTCTCGAAGGTCGACGCGTCCTCGCCGACCTCGCCCGCCAGATTCCCCTCGATGCCGCGCTGCTCCCGGACGCACACGCCGCCACGGCGAGCGCCGAGGAGTCACTCGAGGTGGCCAGGAGCCGGGCGAAAGTCGCCGATCCACCGGAGTGGTTCGGCGCCATCAAGCCCTCCCGGCTGCTCGCGGCGCCCGCCGGACCCGGTGGCCAGGCCACCAACAAAGACCTCGAGTTGAAGTTCGATCCCATCGACATGCCCGAATCCGAAGAGGGCGACGAAGACGAGGACGAGGACGGCGGCAAGGCAGGGGACAGCAAGATCCTCAAGCTCTTCGAGAGCCCGATCTTCAACAACCAGTCCATGTCGGACTACATGCGCAAGATGTTCGGCGGATCACGCTCCCCCGGAGAGGGCGCCGCGGGCGCGGAGATGACGGTGCGCTCCACCCGTCGGGTGCAGGAGATCGGGGCGAACGCCCGTCCCCTGCCCACCCGGATCCAGTTCACCGACGACGGCAAACCCGGTGCAGCCGTGGGCGTCGGCGGCGCCCTGTATCCGGAGTGGGACGTCTTCAACGACCGGTACAAGCCCGACTGGTGCCGGGTGATCGACTTCCCACTGACCGTCACCGCCGACGTCTCCGATGCCGGTGTCGCGCACGACGACGTGCTGCGGCGCCGCCTGGCCCGCGTCGGGCTCGGCCCGAAGGTCCTGCGCGGCCGCGCCGACGGTGACGACCTCGACATCGAGGCGCTCATCGACCTGTTCGTCGACCTGCAGTCGGGCTTCTCCGGAGCCGAACACGTCTATCTGGAGCGCCGCAAACTCGCCCGCAATCTCGGTGTGCTCATCCTGATCGACGCCTCGGGGTCCGCCGTCGACGCCGATTCGGACGGCCTCGCCGTGCACGACCACCAGCGGCGGGCGGCCGCCACGCTGGCCGTGACACTCGAGGAACTCGGTGACCGTGTTGCCGTCTACGCGTTCCGCTCCCAGGGCCGCCACGCCGTGCACCTGCCGGCCATCAAGACGTTCGACCAGAATTTCGGCGCCGTCGGACGGGCCCGGCTCAACCAGCTCGAGCCGGCGAGCTACACCCGCCTCGGCGCCGGGATCCGCGGCGCCGGAGAGGTGCTGAAGAACGAGGCGGGCACGCCGAACCGGCTGCTGCTGGTCCTCTCGGACGGCTTCCCCTACGACGACGGATACGAAGGTCGTTACGCGGAAGCCGACGCGAGCAAGGCCCTCGAGGAGCTGCGCACCGAAGGCGTTGCCTGCCTGTGCCTTTCCATCGGGGCGTCCACGGGCACCGATGTGCTCGAACGCGTCTTCGGCTCGGCCAGCTACGCCAGCGCGCCGGTCCTGGCCGAACTCAGCCCGCAGATGGACGAGCTGTTCATGTCCGCACTCGCAGAGCTCGCGGCGCCGAAACCTGCGAGGGTGTGAGACCCGGCGGCCTGCCGGTCACCCGTCGAGCGAGTCCCAGAACCGGGTGAGTGCCGCGGCGCCTGCGGCGGGATCCTGCACCATCCACCAGTGCCCCAGCCCGTCGAGCACCTCGGTGCGGGCGCCGGCCCGGTCGGCCGCCCGGCGCCGCATCTCCTCGGTGCCGACGAAGGGATCCTCGGTGGCCAGAAGCGACAGTCCCGGCCGGGCCGCGGCCTTCTCCAGTGCCTTTCCGGCGTCCGCCAGCGCCGGCTGGCGCGCGGACCGGTAGACCTCCAGAATGGCCCGACCCATCTCCGGGCCCTGCGCCGCGGCGAACGACGTCGCCACGTCGAGCGGAATGCCGAACGCGACCAGCTGTTGCGCCCGGTCATCCACCGAACCGTCCTGCATCATCGCGACCAGCTGCTCGCCGTCCCCCGGCGTCTGGAACCCCTGGGCCATGTCGTGCCACACATACTCGGGATCGAACAGCCCGACGACGTCACTCGCCCAGCTGCGCACGAGCTCAGGCCGGTGCATCACGGCGTTCACGACGTGGCCTCCGCCCCAGTCGTGCCCGACGAGGTCGACGGGCTGATCCATCCGCTCCAGCTCGTCGATGAGCCAATCGCGGTAGGCGAGGTAGGTGGCCGGGAAATCGCTCGGGAGGGGAGCGCCGAACCCCGGCGGCGACAACCGCACGACATGCGCACGCCCGAGCGCGGCGACGAGCGGACCCCATACGGCGTCGGTCTCCGGATTGCCGTGCACCAGAACCACAGTCACGTCACGATCCTCCCATGGCGCAAGCGTGCCGACACAGCCCTTCGGCGATCCCGCAACACCCCGGCCCATGCCGTGCACGTCACCTGCACCACCGCAAGGTATCAAGTACTTAACATTTTCGTCGTGGTGCGCTAAGACTGAAGGGATGCTCGACTCGGAGAAGATCCTCGTCACCGGCGCCACCGGCAAGATCGCCTTCCCGATCGCCCGCGCCCTGGCGGGACGCAACGAGGTGTGGGGCGCGGCGCGCCTGCGGGACCCCGCGGACCGGGAGAAGCTGTCCGCCGCAGGCATCACTCCCCTGGCGCTCGACATGAGCACCGGCGACTTCTCCGGGCTGCCCGACGATTTCACCTACGTCTTCCACGCCGCCGTCGACACCGGCGCCGACGACTGGGTCCGGTGCGTCACCACGAACGCCCAGCACTCCGGCGACCTGCTGCACCACTGCCGGGGCGTCAAGGGTTTCGTTTTCTGCTCGACTGGTTCCATCTACGGCTACCAGGGCCGGCGGCCGCTGCGGGAGGACGACCCGCCGGGTGTTCCGCTGCGTGCGAACTACAGCTTCTCCAAGGTCGCCGCCGAATCGGTGTGCACTTGGATCGCGCAGCGGTTCGACATCCCGCTCACGATCATCCGCATCTGCTCGACGTACGGGCCCGAGGGCGGGGCCCCCGCCGACCGGCTGGAGATGATGCTGGCCGGCAAGTCGATTCGGTTGCATCCGGACCGGCCGAACAACTACAACCCCATCTACGAGGACGATTACGTCGAGTTCGGCATCCGCGCGATGGAGGTCGCTGACACCCCGCCGGTGGTGGTGAACTGGGCGGGCAGCGAGACCGTCAGCGTCGAGGACTACTGCGCCTACCTCGGATCGCTGGTCGGCGTCGAGCCGGTCTTCGACTACCGGGCCGACGCGCACACCCCGCTGTGGCCCGACGTGACGCGCATGCACCAGATCCTCGGCCGGACGAAAGTGCCGTGGCGCGAGGGCTTCCGGCGGATGGTCGCGGCGCGTCACCCCGAGATCCCACTCGCCGAGGCCCATGCCCCGACCTACGGAGGAACCCAGTGACACTGCCGGGAACACCGTCGGACCAGCTGGACGGCGTACTCGCCGCCGGCCGGGGCGACATCAGCACCCTGTTCGTCTCGATGGCGCGCCGCCACCCGGACGGCCACGACGCCGAGTACCTGCGCTGGCACACCCTCGACCACCGGCCCGAGCAGCACCGGTTGCCGGGCGTGCGAGCGTCGGTGCGGTTGGTCTCGACACCACAGTGCCGCGCTGCACGACCGGCAGGCGACGACCGCTTCGAGGCGATCGACCACGTGATGACCTATTTCTTCACCGACCGGACCGGCCTCACCGCGTTCAACGAACTGTCCACTGCGCTCGGCGACGGCGGTCGCAAACTGGCGCTGCTGCCACCGGTTCAGCGCGGCGTCTACACCGTGACCGACAAGTCGGCGGCCGCACGGATCAAGGTGGGCGCAGATGTGCTGCCGTGGTGGCCCTTCCGCGGTGTGGTGCTGATCCTGGAGGCCGGGGACCGGGCGCCGGCCGCACTCACCGATGTCGACGGCGTGGCCGGAACCTGGTCCGCCACCTCACACCGGGTGGACGCGAGCCTCGCGAGTGCGGACGACGGACAGGTGCTCACCTACTGCTTCACCGACGACGACCCGGTGGTCGTCGCCGGGCGGTTGGCGCCCGTGCTGAAACGCCGCTGGGCTGCCGGTGACGCCGACCCGCTGCTGGCCGCACCCTTTCACATCGTCGTGCCGCACGAATGGGACCGTCATGTGCCGTAGCGAGATCCGATGAGAATCGGTCTGATGGTCGGTTCCGACCGGGAACGCCCGCGCGCAGACCGGCTCGACGGCCTGCTCGCCGACGGAACAGCCGCGGAGAGCGCCGGTTTCGCGTCGTTCTGGTTCCCCCAGGTGCCCGGCTATCTCGATGCGATGACAGCGGTAGCGTTGCTCGGCAGGGTCACCGAACGCATCGAACTCGGCACGGCCGTCGTTCCCATCCAGACCCGGCACCCACTGATCATGGCGCAGCAGGCCTTGACGACCCAGGTGGCGTGCGGCGGGCGGTTCACGCTCGGCATAGGGCCGTCGCATCACTGGATCATCGACGGGCAGCTCGGCCTGTCCTACGACCGGCCGGCCCGGCAGGTGGCCGAGTACCTCGACGTGCTCGGTGCCGCATTGTCCGGCCCCGGTGCGGTCGACGTGGAGAACGACGGCCATCGCGTGCACGGAACCATCGACGTCACCGACACTTTCACCACGCCGATGCTGATCGCCGCGCTGGGACCGGTGATGCTGCGGCTGGCCGGTGAGCGGGCCGGCGGCACCATCCTGTGGATGGCCGACGAACGCACGATCGACAGCCACATCGCCCCCCGGATCAACGCAGCGGCCGACGCCGCGGGCCGCCCGGCGCCCCGAATCGTCGCGGGCGTGCCGGTGGCGTTGTGCGCTGACGGCGAGGTGGACGAGGCCCGCGCGTACGCCAGCGAGGTGCTCGGGCATGCCGACTTCTCCCCCAACTACGTCCGCCTGCTCGAGCACGGCGACGCACAGGATGTCGGCGACACCATGGCGGCCGGTGACGAGTCGGCGGTGGCTGCCCGCTTGCGCCGCTACCGCGACGCCGGTGTCACCGACCTCGCCGCCCGGGTGGTCCCCCTCGGCGCCGATCCTGCGGCGAGGCGCGAATCCCGCCGCCGCACAGAGCAGTTCGTGGCCTCGCTGGCGGCCGAACTCTGACCACCCCTTCGCCGCGAGTGTCCGCGACAGTCAGTTCAGCCTGCGGATGGGATCGGTGCCGTCCCAGTCGGCGGTGGCGGCGCGGAGCGTCGCGTCCAGGCCGACGATCGCGTCGCTGCGTTCGGTGATCTCGTAGATCGCCGCCGGACCCGCCTGCGGTTCCACGTAGGCGAACCGGACACCGACGTCCTGCCCGCCGGACCACACCACCGGCCATCCCCGGTCCGCGGCGCCGTTCAGCGCCGCGTCGAAGTCGTCGACCCACCACGCCAATTGATGTAACCCGTGGCGGCCGGAGGCCAGGAACTCCGAGTAGACCGACGGCGCGTCGTCCTCCTGCTGGATCACCTCGATCTGCATGTCGCCGATGTTGGTCATCCCGATCGACAGCGTCACCTCACACGGCTCGCCGCGGTACAGACCCGCCTGCGGCAGCCCGCGCAGCACGAACCACGGCCCCACTCCGGCGGCCAGCCAGCCGTCCAGGGCGCGATCGAAGTCGTCCACCACGTAGCCGAACTGGCGGACCGGACCGGCGAACGGCGACTCGGGCACCAGTCGACGGTACGGCTGAAGTTAGTCATCGGTCAACTCTTGTGTAATGCGAGAATGCTGCTAGATTCGGCGTTCATGGCGGTAGCAGACGGTCGGACGGCGGTTGACCGTGGTCAGCGCCGGACGTCGCTGCAACAGGCGCGGTCGCGGGAGACCAAGCGCATGCTGGTGCAGGCGGCGATGGCGTTGTGGCGCACGAACGGGTACGGCGCAACCACCGTCGCCGACATCTGCAAGGCGGCCGGAGTCTCCAAGGCGCTGTTCTACTTCTACTTCCCGCGCAAGGAGGACGTGCTGTTCGAAGTCGGCGTGATGTCGACACAGTCGGCCAGGCGAACCGTGCTCACGATGATCGACAAGCCGTTCGAGCTGTCCGCGGCGATCGCCGCCGCGCTCACCGATCTGGAGAGGTCGATGGCGCGCAACCCTCCCGAACTCGTCATCGCCGCCATCCTCGAGGGCTATCGCCACGAGCACCGGATCCTCGCGGGCGAGGAACCGGTCGCCGACGAGGCGGGGATGTTCACCGAACTGTTCGCGACGGCGCAGCGCAACGGCACGTTGGCGGACCACGTCGACGTCACGCACCTGGCCTACCTGGCCCACACCCTCGTCAGCGAGGGCGCCCGGCACTGGGCGGCGGGCGCCTTCGGCGGCCGCTCGTTCGCCGAGGTCGTCGGAGTGGACATCACGGCACTGATCGCCGGCCACAACCGGGCCGAAACCCGATAACGAAGGAGACCACGATGGCGTGGGATTTCGAGACCGACCCCGAGTACCAGAAGGTGCTGGACTGGGCCGACGAGTTCGTCCGCGAGGAGGTCGAACCGCTCGACCTCGCCTTCCCGCACCAGCAGTACATGCCGCTGGACGCCAACCGGCGCAAGGTCATCGGCCCGCTCAAGGAGGAGGTGCGCCGCCGCGGGCTGTGGGCCACTCACCTGGGCGCCGACCTCGGCGGTCAGGGCTACGGACAGCTGAAGCTGGCGCTGCTCAACGAGATCCTCGGCCGCTCGCAGTGGGCTCCCATCGTGTTCGGCTGCCAGGCGCCCGACACAGGCAACGCCGAGATCATCGCGCACTACGGCACCGACGCCCAGAAGGAGCGTTACCTGCGCCCGCTGCTCGAGGGCGAACTGTTCTCCTGCTATTCGATGACCGAGCCGCATGCCGGCGCCGACCCGACGCTGTTCCGCACACGTGCGGTGCGCGACGGCGACGACTGGGTGATCAACGGCCAGAAGTTCTTCTCGTCGAACGCCGCCACCGCGTCCTTCCTGATCGTGATGGTGGTGACCAATCCGGATGTCAGTGCCTACCAGGGAATGTCGATGTTCCTGGTGCCCACCGACACGCCCGGCGTCGACATCGTGCGCAACGTCGGCCTCTACGGCGAGCGCGAGAACGAGGGCAGCCACGCCCTCATCCACTACAACAACGTCCGGGTGCCCGCCGAGGCGCTGCTCGGCGGCGAGGGCCAGGCGTTCGTCATCGCGCAGACCCGGCTCGGCGGCGGTCGCATCCACCACGCCATGCGCACGATCGGCCTGGCCCGCAAGGCGATCGACATGATGTGCGAGCGGGCGCTCAGCCGAGAGACCCAGGGCAGCCGGCTCTCCGACAAGCAGTTCGTGCAGGGTTACATCGCCGACTCGTACGCGCAGCTGCTGCAGTTCCGGCTGATGGTGCTCTACACGGCCTGGGAGATCGACAAGTACAGCGACTACAAGAAGGTCCGCAAGGACATCGCCGCGGTCAAGGTGGCGATGCCGACAGTGCTGCACGACATCGCCTGGCGGGCCATGCAGGTGCACGGCGCGCTCGGCGTGACCAACGAGATGCCGTTCCTCGGCATGGTGACCGGCGCCGCGGTGATGGGCCTGGCCGACGGGCCCACCGAGGTGCACAAGACCACCGTGGCCAAGCAGGTGCTGCGCGACTATAAGCCCACCGACGACGTCTGGCCCACCGAGTGGATTCCGCGCAAACGCGAGGCGGCCCGAGCCAAGTACGCCGACTTCCTCGAAACCGAGGTCGGCAACCTGTGACCGACCCGGACGGCGGGCTCGACACCGCGCGACTCTCCGCATGGCTGGACGAGGCCGCGCTGCCCGGTGCGGGCGAGCCGCTGCACACCCGCTTCCTGTCCGGCGGAACGCAGAACGTGATCTACGAGATCCGCCGCGGCGCAACACAATGCGTGCTGCGCATGCCCCCTCCCGGTGCACCGCCCGACCGCGACAAGGGCATCCTGCGGGAGTGGCGCATCATCGAGGCGCTCGACGGCACCGAGGTGCCCCACACCGCCGCGATCGGGGTGTGCGCCGACCCGGCGGTGCTGGGCCGGCCGTTCTATCTGATGGGTTTCGTGGACGGCTGGTCGCCGATGGACCAGCGGGACTGGCCCGAACCGTTCCACTCCGACCCGGCCGCCCGGCCCGGCCTGGCCTATCAGCTCGCCGAGGGCATCGCGCTGCTGTCGAAGGTCGACTGGCGTGGTCGCGGACTGTCCGACCTGGGCCGCCCCGACGGATTCCACGAGCGTCAGGTGGACCGCTGGACCGGCTTCTTCGAGCGCATCAAGGGCCGCGACATCGAGGGCCTCGACACCGCCACCGCGTGGCTGCGTGCCCACCGGCCGCTCGACTTCGTGCCCGGCCTGATGCACGGCGACTACCAGTTCGCCAACGTCATGTACCGCCACGGCGGGCCTGCCCGGATGGCCGCCATCGTCGACTGGGAGATGGGCACCGTCGGCGACCCGAAGCTCGACCTGGCGTGGATGGTGCAGAGCTGGCCGGTCGACGCCGTAGCGCCGGAGGCCCCCAGAAGCGGTTCTGGGATGGATTACGTCGACATGCGCGGGATGCCGTCGCGCGACCAGGTCGTCGCGCACTGGGCCGACGTCTCTGGACGGCAGGTCGACGACCTGGACTACTACCTCGTGCTGGCCCGCTGGAAGCTCGCGATCGTGCTCGAACAGGGCTACCAGCGTGCGGGTGACGACGAGAAGTTGCAGGCGTTCGGTCCGATCGTGCCCGCGCTGATGGCCTCGGCCGCCGAACTCGCCGAATCCACCGACTACCGGTGACGATGATCAGAGCCGCCGTCTGCCCCCGGTACGGGCCGCCGGAGGTGGTGCGCATCGAGCAGTTGCCCGCGCCCTCGCCGTCGGCCGGGCAGGTGCGGGTGCGGGTCGACGCCGCCGCGGTCAACTTCCCCGACGTGCTGCTGATCGCCGACGATTACCAGCTCAGTGTCGCGCCGCCGTTCGTGCCGGGCAGCGAGTTCGCCGGGACGGTCGTCGAATGCGGGCCGCAGACAATGGAATTCGCAGTCGGCGACCGGGTGCGCGGCACCGGGATGTACGGCGCGTTCGCCGAGGAGGTGGCGGTGGGCGCCGACGGTGTCGAGCGCATCCCCGACGGTGTGGACATGCGGGCCGCGGCGGCGTTCGGGGTGGCCTACCGCACCGCCTACCACGCGCTGCGTTCGACGGCGCGGATAGTTGCGGGCGACCCGCTGATCGTGCTGGGCGCCGGTGGCGGCGTCGGGCTGGCCGCGGTGACGCTCGG
>NZ_JAUMSQ010000139.1:0-23115 GCF_030519285.1 Mycolicibacterium arseniciresistens | reverse complement strand
GGCGGCCTTCGTGCACGCCCGCGCCGCCGGCGCCTCGGCGCTCGATCCAGGACCGCACCCGGCGCCGACGTCGGCGTCGCGCATCCTTGCCCACATCCGGACCGCACTGGCCCAGCTGTAACCCGAGAGGAAACGCCATGTCGCGCAGGCACAAGCCCGCCCCCCACATCGCTCCCGCGTACACCGGACGGCTGGCGATGGCGCCGGTGCCGTCACTGCGCATGCCCGAGGAGTGCCTCGATCCGCAGTCGGCGTACCGGTTCATCCACGACGAGCTGATGCTCGACGGCAGCTCCCGGCTCAACCTCGCGACGTTCGTCACCACGTGGATGGACCCCGAGGCCGAGAAGCTGATGGCCGAGACGTTCGACAAGAACATGATCGACAAGGACGAGTACCCGGCGACCGCGGCCATCGAGCAGCGCTGCGTGTGCATGGTCGCCGACCTGTTCCATGCCGAGGACCTGCGTGACGACGAGCCGGCCAGCGCAGTCGGGGTGTCGACGATCGGGTCCAGCGAGGCGGTGATGCTGGCGGGGCTGGCACTGAAGTGGCGGTGGCGCCAGCGCAACGAGAACTGGAAGGGCCGCACGCCGAACCTGGTGATGGGCGCCAATGTTCAGGTGGTGTGGGAGAAGTTCTGCCGCTACTTCGACATCGAGCCGCGCTATCTGCCGATGGCCGAGGACCGCTACGTCATCACCGCCGAGCAGGTGCTGGAGCACGTCGACGAGGACACCATCGGCGTGGTGGCGATCCTGGGCACCACCTACACCGGTGAACTGGAACCGATCGGCGAGATCTGCGCCGCACTCGACGAACTCGCGGCAGGGTCCCGCAAGCTCGACATCCCCGTGCACGTGGACGCCGCCAGCGGCGGGTTCGTGGTCCCGTTCCTGCACCCCGACCTGGTGTGGGACTTCCGGCTGCCGCGGGTGGTGTCGATCAACGTCAGCGGCCACAAGTACGGACTGACCTATCCCGGCATCGGTTTCGTGGTGTGGCGCAGTGCCGAGCACCTGCCCGAGGAGCTGGTGTTCCGGGTGAACTACCTGGGCGGTGACATGCCGACGTTCACGCTGAACTTCTCCCGGCCCGGCAACCAGGTGGTCGGCCAGTACTACAACTTCCTGCGGCTGGGCCGGGCCGGGTACACGCAGGTGATGCAGTGCCTGTCACACACCGCGCGGTGGCTCGGCGACCAGTTGCGCGACAGTGAGCACTTCGAGCTGATCACCGACGGCTCGGCCATCCCGGTGGTGAGCTTCCGGCTCAAGGGCGATCCCGGCTACACCGAATTCGACGTGTCCCAGGCGCTGCGGGGCTACGGGTGGCAGGTGCCCGCGTACACCATGCCCGAGGGCGCTGAGAACGTCTCGGTGCTGCGGGTGGTGGTGCGCGAGGGCTTCTCGACCGACCTCGCCAGAGCGCTGCGCGACGACATCGTCACCGTGCTGGGGCACCTCGACGCGCTCAAGCCCAAGGGTCAGTTCGACGAGATCCAGCCCTTCGCGCACTAGTCCCGCGGGCGGCCCCGGCGGCGCCTCGGCGGCCTCTGGGACAATCGGTGACGAGATGACTGCGCCGCCGACCGACCTCACCACCACCGCGCAGGCGGTGGTGGACCTCGACGCGATCGCCCACAACATCGCCGTGCTGCGCGAACGCGCCGGATCGGCGCAGGTGATGGCCGTGGTCAAGGCCGACGGGTACGGCCACGGCGCCGCTCCGGTGGGGCGCGCGGCGCTCGCCGCAGGAGCGGCCGAACTGGGCGTGGCCACCCTCGACGAGGCGCTGGCACTGCGCCGCGACGGCATCACCGCGCCCGTGCTGGCCTGGTTGCACGCGCCCGGCGCCGACTTCGCCCCCGCCGTGGCGGCCGACGTCCAGATCGCGGTGTCCTCGGTGCGCCAACTCGAGGAACTCCTCGGCGCGGTCCGCCGCACCGGGCGCACCGCCACGGTCACGGTCAAGGCCGACACCGGACTGAGCCGCAACGGTGTCAGCCCGGCCGAATACCCGGCGCTGCTCGACGCGCTGCGCAGGGCGCAGGCCGACGACGCGATCCGGTTGCGCGGGCTGATGTCGCACCTCGCGCTCGGCGACGAACCGGACAATCCGGTCAACGACCGGCAGGCCCGGCGGTTCACCGAGATGCGGGAGCTGGCGCATGACCGCGGAGTCCGCTTCGAGGTGGTCCACCTGTGCAATTCGCCGGCGGCGCTGACCCGTCCGGACCTGGCTTACGACCTGGTTCGGCCGGGCATCGCCGTCTACGGCCAGACGCCGATCCCGCAGCGCGGCGACATGGGGCTGCGGCCGGCCATGACGCTCACCTGCCCGGTCGCGATGGTCCGCAGGATCACCGCCGGCGACGGTGTCTCCTACGGCCACACCTGGATCGCCGCGCGTGACACCACTGTCGCGCTGCTGCCGATCGGCTACGCCGACGGCGTGTTCCGCAGCCTCGGCGGCCGCCTCGACGTGCTGATCAACGGACGGCTGCGTCGCGGCGTCGGCCGCATCTGCATGGACCAGTTCGTCGTCGACCTCGGCCCGGGTCCGGTGGACGTCGCCGAGGGTGACCGCGCCGTCCTCTTCGGGCCGGGCGACGCCGGAGAACCGACCGCGCAGGACTGGGCCGAGCTGCTCGGCACCATCAACTACGAGGTCGTCACCAGTCCGCGGGGCCGGGTCGCCCGGGTGTATCGCGGCGGACCGCAGGCGGTTTCGGCCCGGTGACCGGCGACGAGGCACGCAGGCGCGGACGTCTGCGCGGCGCGCGCTGGCTGGCAGGGGCGGCGGGCCTTGCGGCCGTCGGCGGGCTCGCCGGTTCGACGGTGATGAGGTCGCTGACCCGGCGCGTCACCGACGACGACCCGCACCTCGACGAGGACTTCGAACTCCTCGACGCCGACCGCAGTTCGGTGGTGACCACGTCGGACGGGGTGCCGCTGGCGGTTCGCGAGACCGGGCCGCTGGACGCGCCGCTGACGGTGGTGTTCGCGCACGGCTTCTGTCTGCGCATGGGCGCGTTCCACTTCCAGCGCGCCCGCCTGGCCGAGCAGTGGGGGCCGCAGGTCCGGATGGTGTTCTACGACCAGCGCGGTCACGGCCAGTCCGGTGCGGCGTCACCGGACACCTACACCGTCACCCAGCTCGGTCAGGATCTCGACACCGTGCTGGCCGTGACGGCGCCGAAGGGCCCGGTGGTGCTCGTCGGCCATTCGATGGGCGGGATGACGGTGCTGTCGCACGCCCGTCAGTTCCCGCAGCGCTATCCCACCCGCGTCGTCGGCGCCGCGCTCATCTCCTCGGCCGCCGAGGGAGTTTCGCGTTCGCCACTGGGCGAGATCCTGAAGAATCCGGCCCTGGAGGCGGTGCGGTTCGCGGCGCGGTACGCACCCGGGGCCGTCCACCGCACCCGCGGCGCGGCACGCGCGGTGATCGGGCCGGTGCTGCGGGCGGCGTCCTACGGTGACGAGAAGATCAGCCCGAGCGTCGTCGCGTTCTCCGAGCGGATGATGCACGACACCCCGATCGCCACCCTGGTCGAATTCCTGCACGCGTTGGAGGTGCACGACGAGACCGCGGGCCTGGCGAAGCTGGCCAAGGTGCCCACTCTGATCGCCTGCGGTGACCGCGACCTGCTGACCCCGATGGAGTACTCGCAGGAGATGGCCGCGGCGCTGCCGAAGTCCGAGCTGGTGATCGTCGGCGGCGCAGGTCATCTGGTTCAGCTCGAGGAGCCGGAGACCATCGACGACGCGCTGGTCCGGCTCGTCGAGCGCGCCACGCCCTCCAAGCTCGTCGCCCTGGGGCGGCGGCTGAGGGAGCGGGCCCGGCCACATGGCTGAGCGGTCGGGCGGGACGGCGGAACTGGTTACCGCCGAGGACACCGTCGCCCTGGGCGCGCGGCTGGGCGCACAGTTGCGCGCCGGCGACGTGGTGGTGCTCTCGGGACCGCTGGGTGCAGGAAAAACCGTGCTGGCCAAGGGGATCGCGCAGGCGATGGACGTCGACGGGCCGGTCACCTCGCCCACGTTCGTGCTGGCCCGCGTGCACCGGGCGCGGCGGTCGGACGCACCCGCGATGGTGCACGTCGACATGTACCGGCTGCTCGACCATCCCGGTGCCGACCTGCTGGCCGAGCTCGACTCACTGGATCTCGACACCGATCTCGACGATGCCGTGGTGGTCGTCGAGTGGGGTGAGGGTCTGGCCGAGCGACTCTCCGAGCATCACCTCGACATCCGACTCGAACGCAGTGCGCACACCGAAACCCGCAGTGCGGTGTGGCAGTGGAGCGCGCAGTGAGCACGCTGATCCTGACCATCGACACGGCGACTCCCGCGGTGAGCGCCGGTGTGGTGCGCCGATCGGGTGCCGAGGTGACCGTGCTCGCCGAGCGGGTCACCGTCGACGCCCGCGCGCACGCCGAACAGCTGACCCCGAACGTGCTCGCCGCTCTGCATGACGCGGGCGTAGAGGTCGACGCGCTCGACGCCGTGGTCGTCGGCTGCGGACCGGGACCGTTCACCGGGCTGCGGGTCGGCATGGCGAGCGCCGCCGCCTACGGTCACGCGCTGGGCATCCCGGTGCGCGGGGTGTGCAGTCTGGATGCGATCGGTGTGGACGCGTCGTCCGCCCCGGATCTTCTGGTGGTCACCGACGCCCGGCGCCGCGAGGTGTACTGGGCGCGCTACCGCAGCGGCGTACGGACCGACGGCCCCGCGGTCAGCGCACCGGCCGACGTGCCCGCCGGTGCCGGCGCCGTCGCCGGTTCACCGGAGCATGCCGCGCTGTTCGACCTGCCGCGGCTCCCTCCGGTGTACCCGTCGCCCGGCGGACTGGTGCGCGCCGTCGACGACTGGGACGCCGAGCCGGAGCCGCTGGTGCCGCTGTACTTGCGCAGGCCCGATGCCAAGCCGCCGACGGCACGGCGGTGACGGTTGTCTACGGCCCGTTGCAGCCTGAGGACGCCGCGCGGTGCGCGGAGCTGGAGTCCCTGCTGTTCCCGGGCGACGACCCGTGGCCGGCGCAGGCGTTCCGCACCGAACTGGCGGCCAGGCACAACCACTACGTCGCGGCGCGGGTGGACGACACACTCGTCGGCTATGCCGGGATCGCCCGGCTGGGCCGAAAGGCGCCGTACGAGTACGAGATCCACACCATCGGCGTCGACCCCGCGTACCAGGGCAGGGGCATCGGCCGCCGGCTGCTGGACGAGGTGCTGGTGCACGCCGGCGACGGTGTGGTGTTCCTCGAGGTGCGCACGGACAACGACCCGGCGATCGGGCTGTACACCAGTTCCGGCTTCGTCGTGGTGGGCCTGCGCAAACGGTATTACCGGGTCAGCGGCGCCGACGCCTATACGATGAGGCGCGATCCGCCATGACCATCATCTGTGCCATCGAGAGCTCCTGCGACGAGACCGGTGTCGGTGTCGCCGAGCTGACCGACGACGGCGCCGTCCGGCTGCTCGCCGACGAGGTGGCGTCCAGCGTCGACGAGCACGCCCGGTTCGGCGGCGTGGTGCCCGAGATCGCGTCCCGGGCGCACCTCGAGGCGCTCGGCCCGACGATGCGCCGGGCCCTGGAAACCGCCGGTGTGCGCAGACCCGACGTCGTGGCGGCCACCATCGGACCGGGTCTGGCCGGGGCGCTGCTCGTGGGGGTGGCGGCGGCCAAGGCCTATGCGGCCGCCTGGCAGGTGCCGTTCTACGCCGTCAACCACCTCGGCGGTCACCTCGCCGCCGACGTCTACGACCACGGCCCGCTGCCCGAGTGCGTCGGGCTGCTGGTGTCCGGCGGGCACACCCACCTGCTGCACGTCCGCTCACTCGGCGAGCCGATCCTGGAACTGGGCAGCACGGTCGACGACGCGGCGGGGGAGGCCTACGACAAGGTCGCACGGCTGCTCGGGCTCGGCTACCCCGGCGGCAGGGTGCTCGACGAGCTGGCGCGTGAGGGCGACCGAACGGCTGTCGTGTTCCCGCGCGGGATGACCGGCCCCCGCGACGATCCGTACGCGTTCAGCTTCTCCGGGCTCAAGACCAGCGTCGCCCGCTTTGTGGAGAGCCACCCGGACGCGGCGCAGGCCGACGTCGCGGCCGGCTTCCAGGAAGCCGTCGCCGATGTGCTGACCCTCAAGGCGGTGCGGGCCGCGACCGAGCTCGGGGTGTCGACGCTGCTCATCGCCGGTGGGGTGGCGGCCAATTCCCGGCTGCGTGAGCTCGCCGAGGAGCGTTGCGCCGCAGCCGGACTGACGCTGCGCGTGCCGCGCCCCCGGCTGTGCACCGACAACGGCGCGATGATCGCGTCGTTCGCCGCACATCTGATCGCCGCGGGTGCGGCGCCCTCGCCGCTCGACGTCGCCAGCGATCCGGGTCTGCCGGTCGTCAAGGGTCAGGTGGCGTGAGCGAAGAGGTCGGCATTCGCCGCCACCGTGCACCTGTTGGTCGATCCGCGAACATCTGACGGCCGGTCCGGCAGACTCGCTCCCGTGCACTACGACCTGCGGTTGCGACCTGCACAGCCGGCGACACCCGCGCCGGACGCCTTCGAGATCCACCGCCGCCACGTCCCCGCGAGCGAGCACCGCGACGGCTTGTCGCTCGCGTTCGTGCACGAAGGCCTCGGCGGCTACCCGTTGTTGTTGGTGCACGGTTACCCCGAGACGAAGCGGATCTGGTGGCGCAACATCGGTCCGCTGGCCGCGGCCGGCCACGAGGTGATCGCGCCCGATCTGCGCGGCTTCGGCGACTCCGATCTCTCGGCCGACGACGTCTACGACCTCGCGGCATGGAGCCGTGACCTGTACCTGCTCGTGCACGACGTGCTCGGTCACGAGCGTTGCGGCGTCGTCTGCGGTGACCTCGGCGGTGCGGTCGCCGTCGACATGCTGCACCGGTACCCCGGCTTCGTCGACAAGCTCGTCTACTTCAACACGGTGCCGCCGTTCGTGTTCGACGACTTCGTCGCGGCGGGCATCGACGTCGCATCGATAATCGCACTCGGCGACGGACCGACCGCCGATTACCGCCACCTGCAGGGTGTGACACCGGATGCGCTGGCCGCGGAACTCGATTCACCGGCCAAACGCAGGCGGTACATCGGCGGAATGTACGGCCACCGGCTGTGGGCGTCGCCGGGTACGTTCAGCGCCGCCGACGTCGACTTCATGGCCGAACCGTTCGCCACCGAGGAGCGGATGCGTGCCGGCTGGGCGTGCTACCAGCTGATGCACGGCAGGCCGATGAGTGAGCCGCCGATCCTGGACCGCAAGGTGGACGTGCCGACGCTGATCCTCTACGGCATGGACGACCACGTCATCGGGCCGGATTTCCTGCACACCTGCGAGGTGGCGTTCACCGACCGCGCCGGGCCGGTCGTGGTGCCGGGTGCGGGTCACTTCCTGCAGTGGGAGCGGGCAGACCTGCTCAATCCGCTGGTGACCGCATTCTTCGGCGACCTTCGCGTTCACCATTCACGGTAGGCACTACCCGAGCCTTGAGTGCTAGCACTCGCATGTATAGAGTGCTAGGTGGCAGGCGGCCAACCCCCTGCGCCGGCACCCGCGACGACGGCGCACGGACCCGGACGCATGCCGAACACCTGGTAACACACAGGTCCGGGGTGTGCCCGGATCTACACCCGAAATAGTGGAGGGCTCCATCGTGGCGAGCGTGAACATCAAGCCACTCGAGGACAAGATCCTCGTACAGGCCAATGAGGCCGAGACCACGACCGCTTCCGGTCTGGTCATCCCCGACACCGCCAAGGAGAAGCCTCAGGAAGGCACCGTCGTCGCTGTCGGCCCCGGCCGCTGGGACGAGGACGGCGAAAAGCGTATCCCGCTGGACGTCTCGGAAGGCGACACCGTCATCTACAGCAAGTACGGCGGCACCGAGATCAAGTACAACGGCGAGGAATACCTCATCCTGTCGGCGCGCGACGTGCTGGCAGTCGTCTCCAAGTAGCGACGTGTTCCGCCCCGGAGATCCCCGTGCACACGGGTGATGTCCGGGGCGGCATGCGTTCCACATCTTCTTTCACACCCACTTTCTTTTAACGACATCCGTTCAAGCAGGAAGCAGTTCTATGAGCAAGCAGATTGAGTTCAACGAGACTGCGCGCCGGGCAATGGAGGTCGGCGTCGACAAGCTCGCCGACGCCGTCAAGGTGACACTCGGCCCGCGCGGCCGCCACGTGGTGCTGGCCAAGTCCTGGGGCGGCCCGACCGTCACCAACGACGGTGTCACGATCGCGCGCGAGATCGACCTCGAGGACCCGTTCGAGAACCTGGGCGCACAGCTGGTCAAGTCGGTGGCCACCAAGACCAATGACGTCGCGGGCGACGGCACCACCACCGCGACGGTGCTGGCGCAGGCGCTGGTGAAGGCCGGGTTGCGCAACGTCGCGGCCGGCGCCAACCCGATCGCGCTCGGCGCCGGGATCAGCAAGGCCGCCGACGCCGTATCCGAGGCGCTGCTGGCCGCGGCCACCCCCGTCAGCGACAAGAAGGCGATCGCCCAGGTCGCCACCGTCTCCTCGCGCGACGAGGAGATCGGCGAGCTGGTCGGCGAAGCCATGACCCGCGTCGGCGCCGACGGCGTCGTCACGGTCGAGGAGTCCTCGACGCTGAACACCGAGCTCGAGGTGACCGAGGGCGTCGGCTTCGACAAGGGCTTCGTCTCGGCCTACTTCGTCACCGATTTCGATTCGCAGGAGGCCGTCCTCGAGGACGCCCTGGTGCTGCTGCACCGCGACAAGCTCAGCTCGCTACCCGACCTGCTCCCGCTGCTGGAGAAGGTCGCCGAGGCGGGTAAGCCGCTGCTGATCATCGCCGAGGACGTCGAGGGCGAGGCGCTGTCGACGCTGGTGGTCAACGCCATCCGCAAGACGCTCAAGGCCGTCGCCGTCAAGGCGCCGTTCTTCGGTGACCGCCGCAAGGCGTTCCTGGAGGACCTCGGCATCGTCACCGGCGCGCAGGTGGTCAACCCCGACGTCGGCCTGGTGCTGCGGGAGGCCGGCCTCGACGTGCTGGGCTCGGCGCGGCGCGTGGTCGTCGATAAGGACAGCACCGTGATCGTCGACGGCGGCGGCGGCGCGGAGGCCATCGCCGACCGCGCCAAGCAGCTGCGGTCGGAGATCGAGTCCACCGACTCGGAATGGGACCGCGAGAAGCTCGAGGAGCGGCTGGCCAAGCTGGCCGGCGGTGTCGCGGTGATCAAGGTCGGTGCGGCCACCGACACCGACATGAAGAAGCGCAAGGAAGCAGTCGAAGACGCCGTGTCGGCGGCCAAGGCGGCGGTCGAGGAGGGCGTGGTCACCGGCGGCGGTGCCGCGCTGGTGCAGGCCCGCTCGGCGCTCGACGGCCTGCGCAAGTCGCTCACCGGCGACGAGGCGCTCGGTGTCGAGGTCTTCTCCTCCGCGCTGTCGGCTCCGCTGTTCTGGATCGCCACCAACGCCGGTCTCGATGGCGCCGTGGTGACCAACAAGGTGTCGGGCCTGCCGAACGGACAGGGCTTCAATGCGGCCACGCTGTCCTACGGGGACCTGTCCGAGGACGGCATCGTCGATCCGGTGAAGGTGACCCGCTCCGCGGTGCTCAACGCGGCGTCGGTGGCACGGATGATCCTGACCACCGAGACGGCGATCGTCGACAAGCCGGCTGATGACGAGGATCACGGGCACGGCCATCACGGCCACGCCCACTAGATCAAGCACTGAGAAGGCGCCCCCGGTCCTGTTGGGCCGGGGGCGTTTTGTCTGGATCGCTCCGCCGGCATGCGCGGTGGCGTTGAGTTCGCGTCATGGACCGGATCTGGCAGTGGTCGTGGGATCGGCATCGAGCGAGATACTCGTGGGCGCTCTACGCCGTGACGGTCTCACTTTCTCTGCCCATCTACCTGTTGTGGTCTTTTCTCATCGTTGCCGTCGAGGAGTCAGGTAGATACCTCAACGCGGCTGCCATCACCGTTGTCGTCGTGCTGGCGCTTGGGTACGTGAACATCCTTCCCGGGGCGGGGCGAGGTCGCCTCATAGACCGGTGGGCGGCCGGCCACGAACTCGATCGGGCGACGGCGTTGGAGGCGACGTACGCCCTGGCCCGAGGGACGGTTGTCAGGACGGTGATGTTCAACGCTGTTGTCGTCGGCCTGTTATCAGCTGTGACCGGTGCAATCGCCGGGGCCACCGACTCGCGCCCCGTTGAATACGGTGTCCTCGGCGCCCTCGTCGGACCGCATTCGGGCTGAGCGCTGTGCACAGCTTCGCGGAAGCCGCGATCCGGCCGGCCAGGGTGGCAATAGCAGGGGACTCGGGTATCGGAGACGGCCTGCCTCGGGCACGCCCCACCTTCGCCGCCTGGTCGAACGTGTCCGTGCTCGCAGCGATGTTCGTATTCATCGTCAACGGTGCGATGCTGACCACCGTGTTCGACCAGGCCCGTGATGAACCGATTCTCTTTGCGGCCATCGCGTTTGCTTTGACGCTCGGCGTGGGACTGCCCACAACGATCGGCCTCGTGTTCGCACCGTCCATGCAACCCCTCCGCGACCTCGCTGAAGGCACGAAACGTGTTGCGGCAGGTGACTACAGCCAGCGCCTGCCGGTGGTTCAGGACGACGATCTCGGCGCGCTGGCGGCGTCATTCAACCGGATGCAGGCGGGACTGGCCGAGCGACAACGACTTCAGGTGGCGTTCGGGACCTACGTCGACCCCGGCCTCGCGGCCCGGCTGCTGCAGCAGGGTGACGACGTGTTCACCGGTGAGCGGCGCGAGGTGACGGTGATGTTCGTCGACATCCGTGATTTCACCCCGTTCGCGGAGGCGAACACCGCCGAGGACACCGTCGGCCGCCTCAATGCGCTTTTCGAGATCGTGGTGCCTGCCGTCGTCGACGCCGGTGGGCATGTCAACAAGTTCCTCGGTGACGGCGCGTTGGCCGTCTTCGGCGCACCCAACGACCTGGCCGAGCATGCCGACGCCGCCTTGTCGGCCGCGGTCTCGATCCACCGTCTCGTCGCCGAACGATTCGGCGGCGCCCTCCGCATCGGCACCGGAATCAACACCGGACCGGTGATCGCCGGAACGATCGGTGGCGGAGGCAAGCTCGAGTTCACCCTCATCGGTGACACGGTCAACGTCGCCGCGCGCGTCGAGCAGCTCACCAAGACCACCGGCGACGCGATCCTGCTCACCCGGCAATCCGTCGACACCCTGACCGTCCGGACGCCCGGATTGATCGACCGTGGATTCCATGCCGTGAAGGGGAAGGCAGCTGAGATACAGGTCGTCGGCCTCGACCCAGGTGCCCAATCCACGAGTTGAGCTTCACGCGGCTCAGTAACCCACGGCTCTGAGGGCGGATGCGGAGAAAACGTGCCACGATCGGCAGGTGGCACCGGATTTGCCGACAGGCAGTGCGCCGCCGGCTGGGGACTCCACCCCGCCGGCACCGATCGTGACATCGCCATGATTGCTCCGCGGCGACTGTCGGGCAGGTATGAACTCGGCGAGATCCTCGGCCTGGGTGGCATGTCCGAAGTCCACCTGGCCCGCGATCTGCGGTTGCATCGTGACGTCGCGGTCAAACTGCTACGTCTCGACCTGGCCGAGGACCCCAGCGTCAATCTGCGGTTTCAGCGAGAAGCGCAGAACGCGGCATCGTTGAACCACCCTGCCATCGCCGCCGTCTACGACACCGGTGAGGTGCAGACGCCGAGCGGGACGCTGTCCTACATCGTGATGGAGTACGTCGACGGTGTGACATTGCGCGATTACGTGCGTACCCACGGTGCGATGCGCCAACGGCAGGCCATCGAGGTGATCGCCGATGCCTGTCAGGCGCTGAACTTCAGTCACCAGCGAGGGATCATCCACCGCGACGTCAAGCCGGCCAACATCATGATCGGCACGGCCGGCTCGGTGAAGGTGGTGGACTTCGGCATCGCCAAGGCGATCGCCGACAGCGGCGTGGGCGTCACCCAGACCGGCGCGGTGATCGGCACCGCCCAATACCTGTCGCCTGAACAGGCCCGCGGCGTTCGGGTCGACGCTCGGGCCGATGTGTACTCGCTGGGGTGCGTGCTCTACGAGATCGCCACCGGTGAACCACCTTTCGTAGGGGATTCGCCCGTCGCGGTCGCCTACCAGCATGTCCAGGTAGAGCCGGTTGCGCCGTCAGTGCTCAACAGTGAGGTCACGCCCGACCTGGACGCAGTGGTGCTCAAGGCGATGGCCAAGAATCCCGACAATCGTTATCAGACGGCCGCAGAGATGCGCACCGACCTCGTTCGCGTGCATCGTGGACTGACCCCGTATGCCTCTTCGGCGGGGACCGACGCCGCCGGCGACTCAGCACTGGCCGGGTCGCCCGGCAGGAATCCGCCGACTGAGCAGTTGGCGACACAGCCGTCAGGTGACGGCAGGCGGCACGCAGGCCGGTCGACCAGGCGTTGGCTGACTGCGGTCGCGGTGCTGGCTGTGCTCGCCATCGGGGGTGGGATCGGGATCAACCTTCTTGCAAGCGATTCCCGCGACGTGGCGGTTCCCGACGTGCACGGTAGGACGTCGGCCGACGCGGTCGCCGTCCTGCAGAACGACGGCTTCAAGACCCGCATTCTGCAGAGCGCGGACGCGACCGTACCGCCCGGTCTCGTGATCAACACCGACCCCGATGCCGACACCGCGGTCGCCGCGGGGGAGGAGATCACGCTCAACGTGTCGACGGGTCCCGTCCCCGACGTGTCGACCGGTGCTGCGCAAGTAACGGTGCCCGAGGTGAGGTCGTTGACCTATGCCGATGCCGTCCGCGAGCTGACGGACGCAGGCTTCGGGCGGTTCCAGCAGGCGTCCTTGCCGTCACAACCGGAGATGAAGGACCTTGTCGTGGGCACGAACCCCCCGGCCAACCGAATTGCCGCGACCACCACCGAGATCACCATCGTGCTGGGTTCAGGTCCCCTGACTCCTGATCCCTGATCTCATGAGGGCAGCGGTACGCGCGTGATCAGGTCGTCGAGTGCGACCAGGTCCAGGTACGCGACGACGCGGGTCACCCGTTCGTTAGCCATGGTCATCACCCAGGCGTACTCGTTGACGTACGGCACGCCGTCGCGTGCGGTCGCGGTGCCCCGCCATCGCGCGACCACCTGGTCGTCGTCGGCGATCAACTCCTGCACATCGGCCTGGATCTGTCCGGTCAGCCGGTCCACGATCGGGGCGGCGCCGTCGTCGAGGAACTGCTGCCGGCTGGTGTACGTGGTCGGTGCCGTCGCCCGGGCCACCGTCCAGGTCACGTCGTCGGCGAGGATCGCGTAGAAGGTCTCGGCGTCCCCGACACCGCGCGTGAAGGCCTCCCGCACCAGGTGGGTGTTGCGTTGTTCGGCATCGGCCTGCGGCGGTGCGGCGTCGGCGGTGGCACATCCCGCCGTGACGGCAGCCGCAGCGAGCAGTGCGGCGAGGGTCGTCCTGGTCCTGTGTCGATCGGTCATATCCGCAACGTAGCCAGGCGGTGGGGTCCCAGGCAGGGTGCAGTACTCCCTGGCTGGGCATCACGGGCGCGGCAGTCACCGCCGAACGAGTATCAGCCGCGCACCCATGGCGATATCGGCGCCTGCGCAAGCCGCGGCGTACGTAGCGGGCAGGCAGGTGATCGAGGCATCGTGGGTGAAGATTGCGTCATACACCGCGTGGGCCGCCCAGCCGACGCCCACTACGCGACGTGCGGTTCGGGCGGGCAGCCAGGTTGCGGCGCCCGCGACCGCGCATGCTGCGGCGAGCGTGACCGTCTCACGGGTGTCGATGCCCCACCGCCGACGCGACAGCGGATACACCGCGGCAGCCGCGACCAGGCCGACGGCCGCGACTGCCGTGCGCCTGCGAGGCAGGAATCGAGCCATCGCCATGTCGGCCGCGAGTGCGAAACCTACGCCTTGAGCGAATGAGCTCCGCTCCTCAAAAGTGCTGCTGCGAAACATGACAAGCCGTTCTGCTCGGTGGGCCGGTCTTGTCGTCACCTGCCCTGCACTCCTGGTATCGAGGTAATGCTAAGCATCTGCACAGCACATGGGTCGGGATTGCCCCGACTCGCCCCGGGAATTCCTGGGCACGCTGCGACGCTGCCAATCCGTGTACGTACGTCGGCTGGAGGATGCATGAGTAGGCGTTACCCCGCGATCGCTTTCACCGACGACGTGCAGGCGGTGCAGCGCGAGCACGGCAGCGACCGGGTGTACGCCCGCAAGCGCATCATTGCCGGTGCTTCCGCCGAACCGGACCGGCTGACCGACGACGAAGCCGAGTTCCTGGCCGAGCGCGACGGGTTCTATCTCGCATCCGTTGGCGAAACCGGCTGGCCGTACGTGCAATTTCGCGGTGGGCCAAGGGGATTCGCGCGCGTCCTGGATCCCGGCACGATCGGCTGGGCGGACTTCCGCGGCAACCTGCAGTACATCAGCACTGGCAACATCGGAGGGAACGACCGGGTCGCGATCATCGCCATGGACTACGCCCGGCGGAGGCGGCTGAAGATCTTCGGGCACGCCCGGATCGTGACCGCCGAGGAGGATCCGGAGTTGATCCGGTCCCTGGGCGACGACGGATATGACGCGGTGGTCGAGCGCGCGGTCATCGTCAGCGTGGACGCGTTCGACTGGAACTGCCCCCAGCACATCACGCCCCGGTTCACCGTCGAGGAACTCGAGCCGGTACTCGCAGATGTGCGGCGACGGCTGGCCGTCCTGGAGGAGGAGAACGCCTCCCTCAAGGCAGAGCTCGGTCGGGTCGGTGACGGCCCTCAGCCGAACTCCAGCAGGGTGTAGGCGCCGCGGATCTGCTTGGTGAGTCGCAGTTGCCAGAATGCGGGAAACAGTCTGTCGAACACCAGGCCCCGGCCGTGCGGCATCGGGAGGTCGTGCACGGCAAGAATTCCCGGCACCGTGCCGGCCAGCTCCGCCAGCTGGGAGGCCGACATGCTGAACGGCATCGGCGGGACACGGTACCTGCGCGAGGCCCGCATCCCGTTCGGCGCGAGCCGCTTCACCAGCACCGGCGGCAGGTCGAACATCATCTGCCCACCCGGGAAGCGGTTGGCGCACTCCCTGATGAGGCCCATGGCCTCGTCCGGCTGCAGATACATCAACAGGCCCTCGGCGGTGATGAAGACACCGTCGCTCGCGTCCACCTGATCCATCCACGTGTAGTCGAGGGCCGACTGCGCGATGCTGAGGATCCGTGGGGAGGGCGGCAGCAGTCTCCTGCGCAGTTCGACCACGGGCGGCAGATCGACGGTGACCCAACGGAATGCGGCATCGGGCAGCGCGCTGTTCAGGCGCCAGAAGCTGGTCTGCAGCCCTTCGGCGAGGGCGACGACCACCGCTGACGGACGCCGGGTCAGGTATCGGGCCGCGGCGCGGTCGAAGGCGAGGGCGCGGACGGCCGTCTCCTGACCTCGTCGACCGAACTTGCCGAAGTCGAAGTCGATGGCGTCGGCCAACTGGATCGCCATCGGGTCGTCGATGACGGGGTTCGGGTGTCGGGCCTGGTAGGCCCGGGCATTCAGCGTGAGCAGGGCGGTCTCCGAGACGCCGGTCAACGAGCCGGCGTCGACCCTCTCGCCGTCTGCGCGGTTCACCGGTATCAAACTACCCGGGCGGCCCGCGAGTCCGGCTGGATCGATGGCGATGCCCACGGGTGGCCGGATTCCGGCGGTGACTGACACTCTGGCCACTGGCTGCGGGTGGACCCGCTGACCACCATGAGGACATGACCAGCCGGCACAACGTCTCGTTGACCACCCGAGGCGCTCAGTGGGACCTTCCCGACTCCGACATCTCCTCAGCAGCGTTGAAGCTGGTGTTCGACGTCTCACCGGCATTCCTCGCCAAGCACTGCGTCCGCAGCTTCCTGTTCGCGCGCGAGCTCGCGTCCACCCCCGACCGACGCGGAGCGGACGGCCTCGACGAGGAGACCCTTTTCCTCGCCTGCCTGCTGCACGACCTCGGCATCACCGACTATGGGACGGGCGGTCAGCGATTCGAGGTCGACGGCGCCGACGCCGCTGCGCGGTTCCTTCGCGACCATGGCATCGCCGAGGACCGGATCGTCACCGTGTGGCAGTCCATCGCCCTCCACACCAGTCTCGGCCTCGCGCAACGGTTCGGAGACGTGCAGTCACTCGCGTTCTCCGGTATCTCGCTCGACATCGACGGTATGGACAAGGGCCGACTCACCCCGGGTTTCGCCGAGCGGGTCCATGACGCGTGGCCGCGCGACGACCTCGGATTCGCGATCGCCCGAGCCATCGACCGCGGCATCCAGGCCGATCCGATGAAGGCGCCGCCCTTCACGTTTCCCGCCCACGTGCACGAATTGTTCAACGGCAGATCGCTGACATTCTTCGATGTGATCGCGAATTCCGGCTGGGGGGACCGTCCGCCGCAGGAGTGACGCTCGAGGCCGATCCTGTGAATTCCGCGCAAACGCAGGCGTTCTCCGTCCCGATGGCTAGGTTGCCAGTCATGAGAAGGCATCTGGCGCGCGCGGTCGTGGCGATGGCGGCGCTGACCCTGCTGACGGCGTGCGCGGGATCGCCCGTGGATACCGGCACGGAACCCGCGACCGGCAACATGAAGGACGCCGCCGGCGCGCCTGCACCCCAGAACGGGCCGCCGCAGGAGCTGACCGAGCAGCGCGACGTCGTCAAGACCGCGTCCATGACGATCACCGTGGCAAGCACATCGGAAGCCGCCGACAAGGCCGCGGTGATCGTCGAGAACGCCGACGGGCGGGTCGACAGCCGTTCCGAGGATTCCGGCTCGGGGCAGGGCCGGGCGCTCACCTCGATCGTGCTGCGGGTGCCCGCGCCGAAATTGGACGCTGTGGTGCGCGAACTCAAGACGCTGGGCACCGTTCAGACCGCCGAGACCCGGTCGGAGGACGTGACCGCTCAACGCGTCGATCTCGACGCGCGGATCAAGGCTCTGCAGACGTCGGTCGACCGACTGCTGACGATCATGCGTGACGCCAGGGATCCCGAGGCGCTCATCGCAGCCGAGAACGCGCTGTCGCAACGCCAGGCCGACCTGGACAGCCTGCGGGCGCAGCGCGATCAGCTCGGCGACCGGATCGACTACAGCACCGTGGATGTCACGTTCGTCGCCGAGCGGGTCGGCGGGCCGTCGCCGCAGCAGTACCAGGGATTCCTCGGCCAGGTCGAACGGGGATGGGACGCATTGGTTTCGGTGACCGGGACGCTGTTCCTGCTCGTCGGCCTGCTGCTGCCGTGGCTGGCTGTGCTCGCCGTGTTCGCAATGGCCGGCTACGCACTCATCCGGGTGGTGCGGTCGCGCCGATCGTGAAGCCGGACGACGCACACCGAGCCGTCATTCGGCGGTAGGTGCCTCGAGGGTCATCAGGTAATGGTCGACGGGTGCGCGCGTCTGGTCCGACGTCTGGAGCAAGCTCGGCAGCGTGTCGACCAAGGTCTGCGCCACGACGTGCAGTTTGATGTTCAGTTCCTGGGAGCGCCATCTCAACACCGCGAAGGCCGCGTCGGCGGTGAGGTCGTAGACGGCCATCAGCATGCCCTTGGCGATGTCGATCGACTCACGGTGGGCGACGATCACCTCGAGTTCCTCGTTGATCGTCTCCTGGACCTGAGCGTGGACGCTCGCCGTGATGTCGATGTAGAAGCCGCGGGTGGCCACGATCCGCTTGTCGTCGTCGGTGACGGCTTCACCGACGACCACCACGTTGCGCGTGGTGCCGTCCTTGGCGATGATGCGGTGCCTGCTGCTGAACGGCGCCGAGGTCTGCTGCAGCAGTGCGCGCACCTTCGCCAGGTCGTCGGGGTGCTTGTGGCTGAGGACGAGTTCGGTGGTGGGTGTCACCTCGCCGGGCTCGTAGCCGTGCATCCGGGCGACGGTGTCCGACCACGTCCAGGTGTCGGTGAGGTAGTGGTATTCGAAACGCCCGACCCGCTGCGGAGGTCCGCCCATCAGGGCGCGGTCAAGGCGACTCGCGGCCTGGCCGTCCACGCCCATCTCGGCGGCATCGGCGGCCGCCTGGGTCGCGAAGCCGCTGCTGGTTTTCTTCGAAGCCTTGGTGGCCATGTCCCGAGATTATGCCAAGTCGGGTGGCGATCGACGCCGGCGTCAGAAATCGGCCACCTGGTGCGGTAGGCACGGGCGAGCGCTGCTTTCTCAACGAGAGGGTTGATCCCGTACCCACCTCATAGCGAGCCTGTCAACGCAACCGCGTTGCACCCGCCACTCCAGTGAGTATGCCCTTACACGGGTAGATCAAACCCCGAGGCTCAGCCGCCGACGGCGGGCCGCAGGAAGTCACCGGTCACCTTGATCGCGGGCGCCGAGGTGTTCCCGCCGACCACGAGCGTCGCGAAGGCGATGTCGTCGACGATGCCCGCGAACCAGCCGTGCGAACTCGTGTTGTCGCCGAATTCGGCGGTCCCGGTCTTGCCGCCCAGCCCGGGGATGTCGCGCAGCTCGCTCGCGGTGCCGTCGGCGACCGTCTGACGCATCATCGCCCGGAGGCTGTCGACGATGGCCGGGGGAATGGGCTTTGACTCGGTGTCCGCCGTGGTCTTCTCGCCGACGACGAGTGTCGGCGTGATCGTCGACCCGTGCCCGAGGCTGGCCTCGGCGACCGCCAGGCCGAACGGGCTCACGGTCACCGTGCCCTGACCGATTCCGTTCTCCACCTTCTGCGTCGGGGTGTCGGCGCTGGGCACGTTGCCCGTGATGGTGGTGAGGCCCGGGATGACGTAGTCCACGCCGATGCCGAACAGTCTGGCCATGTCGGGCAGCGCGTTCGCGGGCAGCTGGTCGGAGAGCACCGCCATGGTGGTGTTGCACGAGCGGGCGAACGCCGTCGTCAACGGCACGGTGCCCAGGTCGAAGTCGTCGTCGTTCGGGATCGTGCGGTCCTCGACCGTGACCCGACCGGGGCAGGCCTGCGGGCTGTCGGGTGTCGCGATGCCCGCCTCGAGCGCCGCCGCCGTGGTGATGGTCTTGAACGTCGAGCCCGGCGGATATGTGCCCGAGAACGCTATGGGCCCCTGCGCGTCGGCGGGTGCGTTCTGCGCGGCGGCCAGGATGCCACCGGTGCTGGGTGAGATCGCCACCACGACGGCGGGCCGGGATTCCGCGGCGACGGCCGCTTGCGCCAGCAACTGCAGGCGGGTGTCCAGGGTGGTGCGGATCGGCGGCGTGTTCCTGGCCGGCGTCGAAGTCAGGTCGTAGGTGGGCTGACCCTGAGCGTCGACGAGGGCCACCGACCAGCCGGCGGCCGCATCGATGGCCGTGCGCCAGGCATCATCCAGGCCGCTGATCACCGGCGAGGACAGCTCGCGGTTGGCGGTGAGCAGCGCACCCTGCTCGGTGACCGTGACGCCCGGAATCTGGGTCAGCTGATCGCGAACCACCGCCAGATCGGCTTCCCGCAGCCGGATCACCGTGACGGCGTCGTCCTGCGTGGCGGCGAATTGTTCGGCGATGGTGGCCTCGGTGATGGTCGGTGCGAACTGCTGTAGCAGCGGCGCCAAGGTGGCCGCCGAGGCCAGGTTGTCCCGGCGCAGGTCGACCACGCCGACGGTCTGCCATGTCATCAGCGGCTGGCCGTCGCGATCGGTGACGGGGGTGAGGAAGTTCTTGTCGTCGCTGTACTGAAAGTGCATGCCCGCTGCCAGGTCCGGGTGCAGCACCGTCGGCGCCCACTGCACCCGCCACTCGTCGCCGGACTGCGTCGCGGTCGCCGTCGCGTCGTACCGGAAGTTCCGCTCGGGTCCGAACGTCCACGAGTAGTTCAGCGTCGCCTGGTGGGAGTCCTCGGACACGTCGCCGACGTCGACGGTCACCGTGGTGTCCTTCGGCACGCCGTCGAACATCGACGTGATGGCCGGCGCGGCCG
The DNA here is from genome assembly GCF_030519285.1 of Mycolicibacterium arseniciresistens. Lineage (NCBI taxonomy): Bacteria > Bacillati > Actinomycetota > Actinomycetes > Mycobacteriales > Mycobacteriaceae > Mycobacterium > Mycolicibacterium arseniciresistens. The sequence goes on along the minus strand of NZ_JAUMSQ010000139.1, from coordinate 3,177 downwards.
CCGCCTGGTCGGTGGTGCCGGCCGCCGCGGCGGCGGCGTCCTTGCGTTGCAACGCCTCGGCGAATGCCTGCAACGCGTCCTTCGGGTCGCTGCCGGTGAACAGCGAACACCCCGTCGACGCGGACCACAGGACACATACGAGCAGCAGGAGTGCGAAACGTCGAGTCATGGCACCACGAGGGTAACCATGCCGCCGTGCGGCGCCGCCTAGGCTTCGAGACGCGCCCGGACGCTCGCGAGGCGCTGCTGCAGCGTCGCCTCGTCGACCACGCCGCGCGCCAGCAGCGAGTGCGCGAGCGCCATCAACTGGTTCTCGGGGTAGGGCAGATCCGCGTACCGGCTCGCCGAGAGGGCGTCCTCCTCGTCGCGGCGTTCCTTGAAGTTCGGGACATTCGCGTCGCACGCCGCCTGGTCGAGGGCGTCGCAGAGGCCGTCGAGGCTGGTCTTCCACGGCGGCACCGGGTTCTCGACGCCGTACTTGGCGGCCATCCGCGGCCACACCTGGTTGCGCTCGACGATCTCCTGCAGGACAGCGCTTCTGACCTCGTCGACGGGTTGTGGTTCAGGCTCGGTGGACACGATGGGTCCTCACTCGGCCGGAATCGGATGCGTCGCCGGGCGGGTCTTGGTGATGACGTTCGTGGTCACGCCCGCCTTGGGCAGCGCTACCCCGATCAGGCAGTCGCGGGTGATGATCTCGGCCAGCTGGTCTTCGCTCCAGCCCTCGGTGCCCTCGGGCTGCATGGGCATCACCATGAACCGGTGCTTCTGGTTGGAGTCCTGCACCCGGACCTCGACGTCGTCGGGCAGGTACAGGCCGAATTCGGCGAGCACCGGGCGGGGCCACCGGACGAGGCGGCGGCGGTAGTTCGGGGTGCGGTACCACTCGGGGGAGTTGCCCAGGATGGGCCGCGGGTAGCACGAGCACAGCGCGCACACGATGACGTTGTGCAGAGTCGGTGTGTCGGCGAGGATCTCGAACGCCGTGAAGTCGCTGGGCGTGCCGAAGCCGGTCGGCTCCATCCAGTCGACACCGCACTCCTTGCTGGCGGTCATCGGTTCGGTGAGTGCCAGCTGCTTGAAGTCGGGGTCCAGCCACGCCCTGGCCACCAGGCGCGCCGCGGGCGTGGGACCGATCTGCTCGGCGAACTCGGTGAAGCGACGATGCTCCTCGGCGGTGAAGATGCCCTTCTCGATGCACAACTCGCGCAGCGCGATCTCGAGGACCTCGAAGTCGGTGACTTCGTCCACCATCGGCTTGACCGTCCGGTCGTGGTCGTGGTCGTGAGACATGTATGGAATTCCTCTCGAAAACCGGCAGTCAGTGGGCGGATTCGAGCCAGCGCTCGGGCAGCTCGGTGCGCAGTGTGTCGGTGGCGGTTCCGGTGTAGCCGTCCCACAGCTCGGACATGTTGAACTGGACCACGTAGAACCATTCGGGCTTGGCGTCTTCGCGGTCCCAGGTCTCGTCCTCCGCGGCGGGACTCTCGTAGGCGACCGAGGCGATCTCGCCGGTGGCGCCGCGGCAGTATTCCGGTGTGCGGGTGTAGAAGATCACCGGCAGTTCGCGCACCGTGACCCGGTCGCCCACCTTGAAGCCCGGCTCGCCGGCCAGACCGGAGTACTTCTGCGGATCACCTTTGCCGACAGCGTCTTTGTGGTGGCTGTTCCGTTTCACCTGGGACCCGTCGCCCTCGGACTTCGGTTGCGCCTCGAGCTTCCTGCCGTCGAGGCCACCGGCGTACCGCGAGGACACCTCGGCCATCCGCTCGCTGATCTCACCGAGCGCCAGGTGATGCTTCTCCACCAGGTCGCGGGCGACGGCAAGTAGCCACCGGCCGTAGTAGGGCAGCCCGAGATACTCGGCCCGGCCGACGTCGACGTTGCCGATGCGGCGCCGTTCCTCCGACAGCCAGATGCCCCGCCATGCCAGCACCTCGCAGATGACGTAGGTGAGTTCCTCCCACTGCTCGTACTCCTTGTTCACGAATTCTTCGGGCGCGCAGGGCTCTCCACCGACATCGTGAACGGGCTTGAGGTAAGCCGTGATCCGGGCATGGTCGAGCAGGTCGGGAGTGGGGGCGTCCGGGAGCTCGGGGTAGGCGGACTTCAGTCGCGACACCAGTTCGAGCTGCGCTGCGCGTTCGGCTGCCGTGCTCATGGGAGCTCCCTTCATCGCGCCACGGTGTGGCGGGATGTCGAAGTACCGATCGTCGCGACTCAATCTAGTGGCGCGCGCCCGCGAGATGTGGGCTTTTCGGTGCGTTTTCCGCAGGGAGGCCGGGGTCCGGACACGGCGAGGCCCCACCCCGGTTTCCCGGAATGGGGCCTCCTCGAAGTCTTCTCTACGCCGTGCGGCGGATGCCGCGTTTGAGCAGCAGTTCGCGTTCCGCCTCGCTCAAACCGCCCCAGATGCCGTAGGGCTCGCCGACCGCCAACGCGTGGGACCGGCACTGTGCGATCACCGGACAGCTCCGGCACATCTCCTTGGCGCGCATCTCCCGTTGGGCGCGGGCGCGACCACGCTCGCCATCGGGATGGAAGAACACCGACGAATCGACGCCTCGGCAAAGGCCCTGCATTTGCCAGTCCCAGATGTCGGCATTGGGTCCGGGCAGCTGCTGCGGCTGTGGCATGGGTAAAACCCCTCTCTACACACTCTTGTGGAGAACGCGGGAGCGCGTGAGTTGTGGAACCGATCCGAGCTCGTGTCGCCGATGACTACTCGTGCACACAAAGTAGGGGTGCGCCAGAAATTCCGTCAATAGCCTGCACGTGTGCTCAATGACATAACCGCAGCTGGAGAATTTACGTCACGTTCATTGTTGTGACCTGTGGGTAGCGCGGAAGGTGCTAGCGAATCACCCTCGACCAGTACGCTTCACGCGTTTCCGCAGATCGGGTTCGCCGGTTCTGCCCATGTTCTGCGGCACACCGGTGAGTGCCGTAACGCCGCCGTAACCCGCGCACCATCAACTGTTAACCGCGGCTGGTCCGGATCGTCGACGAATTTGCCGGCAACGGCCCGCGCGGTGTGCTTGATACCGTCGCCGAGCGATGACGACGACCCCAGCGACCGCTCTCCGGTTCGCCGCCTTCGGCGCCGACCCGGGCCGCTGGCCGTTGCCGCCCGCCGCGAGTCCGGCTGACCGGTGGCTGCGCGCGGTCGCCGCGGGC
>NZ_JAUMSQ010000138.1:0-243 GCF_030519285.1 Mycolicibacterium arseniciresistens | reverse complement strand
GCTGCGCGCGGTCGCCGCGGGCGGGCAGGGCCGCTACGGTGCGGCGCTGACCGACCTCGCGGTCGTGTGCCGGTCGCCGGGCGGGCCGGTGGTCTCCCTCGCGCACAGCACCCGGGCATCGTTTCTCCGTCAGCTCGGCGGGCACCGCCACGCCCGGCAGTGGGACGGCACCGCGCTCACCCTGGCGGGCGATCATCCCGAGGCCCGTGCCGACGCGCTGACCGGCCTGGCGGCCGACGCGCT
>NZ_JAUMSQ010000137.1:0-8479 GCF_030519285.1 Mycolicibacterium arseniciresistens | reverse complement strand
GCCGCCGCCCGCACCTGTGGTCGCCGCATAACACCGTCGCCCGGGCCGGTCCTGCTGTGGCAGGCTCACCGACGTGGACCTGCCGCGACCGGACCCGGCCCGCGCGCACCTCGCCGACGTGGTGCCCTCGGTCCTGGCGGCGATGAACGTCGCCGGCTTCGACCGCCGGATACCGCTGCCGCATGATGTGGCCGGTGCCTGCGTCCTGCTGATCGACGGCCTCGGCGCCGACCTGCTGGACGCCCACGCCGCCGATGCGCCCGTCCTCGCCGGCCTGCGCGGCCCCACTCTGGACGTCGGATTCCCGTCCACCACGGTGGCCGGGCTGGCCGCGGTGGGCACCGGGGTGCAATCCGGTGAACACGGGCTGGTCGGCTACTCGTTCGGGGTGCCGCACGTCGGTCTGATCAATCCGTTGCGGTGGCGCGTGCACCCATGGGGCGCCGACCTGCGCGACGAGGTGCCGCCGGAGCAGTTGCAGCCGATGGCGACGACGTTCGAGCGCGCCGCGGCGGCCGGGTTCGCGGTGAGCGTGGTCTCCGCCGCGCAGTTCACCCACTCCGGGATGACGCGCGCAGTGCTGCGCGGCGGGCGGTACGTCGGCGTGCACGGTCTCGGTGATCTCGCCGCGGGCATTCAGCGGGCCGTCGCCGACGGCGGGTTCTGCTACGGCTATCACGGCGACCTCGACCTGATCGGCCACCTGCACGGCCCGGGCTCGACGGCATGGCGGATGCAACTGCGGCAGGTCGATCGCCTGGTCGAGTCGGTGGTCGAGGCCTTGCCGCCCGGGGGGCTGCTCGCTGTGGTCGCCGACCACGGCATGGTGCGGGTCGACCCGGCCGACGTCGTCGACGTCGATGCCACCGTGTCGCTGCTCGACGGCGTCTCGGCCGTCGGCGGTGAGGCGCGGGCGCGGCACGTCTACGTGCGCGACGGGGCGGCCGACACGGTGACGGCGGCGTGGCGCGAGACGCTGGGCCACCGGGCATGGGTGGTGACGCGTGACGAGGCGGTCGACGCCGGCTGGTTCGGTGACCGTGTGGCCGACGCTGTGCGGCCACGCATCGGTGACGTCGTCGCCGCGGCGCGCGGCGATGCGGCGATCGTGCGGCGCACAGCCGAGCCCATGGAGTCATCGCTCGTCGGCCAGCACGGCTCGCTCACTCAGGCAGAACAGCGGGTGCCACTGCTGCTGGCGGTCGGCTGAGCCATCGCCGGGGGCGTGTCGGCCGTCCGCCCACCGGGTATGCGCGCGGCCGTGCAGACGTTTCTGCCCTACCCGGGGTTCGCCGAGTCCGCAGCGGTGCTCGACGCGCGCCGCCTGGGCAAACAACGGGTGGAGACCATTCAGGTGCTGCGCGCACTCACCGTGCCGGGCTACGGCTGGCGGCGGCACCCCGCAGCCGCGATGTGGGCCGGCTACGAGGAAGCGCTGGTGCGCTACGGCCTCGACGTCTGTGCGCAGTGGTGCCTGTTGGGCCACGCCGACACGTGTGCCGGCACGCTGGGCTCGGATCTCGCCGCGACCACCGGGCTGGCCGTCGTCCGGAGCCAGGCCGAGCTCGCCACCGCCGGCGAGCTCCCGCCCTGGCTCGGCGACGAGGACGTCCACCGCAGCCACCAGTCCGCCCTGGTGCGCAAGGACCCCGCGCACTACCGCGCGCACTTCGCCGACGTGCCCGACGACCTGCCCTATGTCTGGCCGGACTCCGGCCGGGCCCGCCGTATCCCGTTGTGAGGATGGCCCCGAGGGTGTTGTTAACGTCTGCGCTGTGATCGTGCTGCTGCCGCCGTCGGAGACGAAACGAGCAGGCGGCGACGGACCACCGTTGCGGCTCGAGACACTGCGCTCCCCCGAGCTGACCACGGCGCGCCGTGAACTCGTCGATGACCTGGTGGCGCTGGCGGCGGACCGCACCGCATCCCGGTCCGCCCTGGGTCTCTCGGCGAAGCAGGACGCCGAGATCGACCGCAACGCGGCGTTGTACACCGCCCCCACCCTGCCCACCCTTGCGCGTTACACAGGCGTGCTCTACGACGCATTGGACATCGGATCGCTCAGCGGCGCAGCGGCTTCGAGAGCTCATGCGCGGCTGACGGTCGGGTCGGCGCTGTTCGGTCTGCTACGCGCCGACGACCAGGTGCCGGCCTACCGGCTGTCGGCAGACTCGAAGCTGCCGGGCCGCGCCACCCTGGCAGCGCACTGGCGGCCGTCACTGGAACCGCTGCTGGCCGAGCTCGCCGCCGACGACCTCGTCGTCGATCTGCGGTCGGGATCATATGCGGCGCTTGGGCGGCTGCCCGGCGCGGTGCGGGTGGACGTCGTCTCCGAGCGCGCGGACGGCCGGCGCTCGGTGGTCAGCCATTTCAACAAGGCACACAAGGGCCGGCTCGCGCGCGTCCTGAGCGGTAGCAGGGCAGAGCCCGACGACGCCGGGAAGGTGGCGGCCGTGGCCAGGCGCGCCGGTATGCGGGTCGAGCGCCACGACAACGATCTGACGGTGGTCATCGCCGCCTGAGACGTCAGTCCCAGACCCGGGCCAGCGCCGGCTCCGTGCCCGGGGTGAGCGGCCGGGTCAGCATGACGGGCGCCTGGGCCATGAATCGCGGTGTGATGCCGCGGTGTTCGTCGGCGGCGTGCACGGTGAACGGGTGCACCAGGTACATGTCGCCGGGCTTGCCGGTCGCATAGCCGACCGGACATCGCTCGCTCGCCTCGTCGACGAGCGGGGCCGAGTCCTCGAAGGAGGATCGGCGGTCCCCCAGCGCGGCGGCCACCCTGCGGTGTGAGCCGATCCGGATGCGCGTCGGTGCGTCGTCGGGCCCCACGTCGGAGAGCAACGTCAGCAGCAGCAGGGTGTGCGGTCTCCCACTGACCGCCCACGATCCGTCCGGCGCCGGGGTGTTGGCGTCGATGTGCCAGCCGCGGTCCTCCGCCGGCGGCTGCGCCGGAAAGCGGACGGGGATGTTGCCGAGCGCCCCCCGCGGTAGCCAGCCACCGCGGCCGCAGACGAGGTCCAGTGCGTCGGCGAGGCGGGGGCTGCGCGAGATCTCGCCGAACGGACCGTGACCGGTGAGATCGGCCGCCCATTTCACCGGCGCGTTCCAGTTCTCGGGTTCATCCGGTGAGAGTCCGATCTGCCGCCACAGCAAGTCCCTTGCGGCGTCGGCGGTTTCGCGTCGAGCCGCCCCGGCGAGCCTGGCGAAGCCGTCGCGGATGAATTCGTCGACGTCGAGCACGTGTCACAGGGTGCCGCACCGAATACCGGTCCGGCCACCCATTTTCGACCGATCTACTCGGTGATGCCCCAGACCAGGCAGAACGTGTGTCCGGCCGGGTCCCGGTACACCCGGAAGTCCTTTCCTTCCACTCCCACCTCGGTCGCGCCGAGCGCGAGCACCTGTCGTTGCGCATCGTCGACGTCATCGACCTCGATGTCGAGATGGAACTGCTGTGAGCCGCTCGGATCCGGGAACTCGGGTGGCTCGTGTTCGGGTGAGAGTTGGAAGGCCAGCCGCCGGCCGGACCGCTCGGTGAGCACGATGAAGTCCTCGTCCTCCGCCTCGATGTCTCCGCCGAGCACACCGGCGTAGAACTCGGCGAGCGCCTGCGGGTCCTTGGTGTCGACGACAACAGAGCGCAGTTTCCCGATCATGATCGTCGGGTTTCCGGTGGAGCGGTGCGCCAAACGCGAGCCGTCAGGCCTTGGCGAGCTGCTTCTGCTCGTAGAGCCGCGCCCATTCCTTGCGCGGCCGGATCGACACGTCGACGTCCGCGCCCTTGGCGCGCAGGGCACCGACCTTCGCCTCGTCGCGGGGGGTCAGCTTGAACGGATCCCAGCCGAAGAACCGGCAGCTGTTCTGCCAGGTGATCTTGTCGATGTCGGTGTCGTCGGCGCCCGCCGCGAGCAGTTCGGCGTGCACCTGCTCGGGTGCGTCGGGCCAGAAGCAGTCCGAGTGCGGGTAGTCGCACTCCCACGCGATGATGTCGATGCCGATCTCGTGGCGCAGCTTGAGCGAGGTCTTGTCGGTGACGTAGCAGGCCAGGGAGTGTTCGCGGAACACGTCGCTGGGCAGCTTGTCGCCGAAGTCGCGACGCAGCCACTTCTGGTTCGTGTAGTGCCGGTCGCTGCGATCCAGGTAGAACGGGATCCAGCCGATCCCGCCCTCGGAGAACGCGAACTTCAGGTCCGGGTAGTTACGCATCGCGGGTCCCCACAGCAGGTCCTGTGCGCACATCGCCGACACCTGGGTGGCCAGGATGATCAAGTTGTCGATCGGCGCGTTCGGCGCCATGCTGATCGCCCCGAACCCCGTGCCGATGTGCAGGCACATCACCACGTTCTCCTCGGACAGGGTGCGGAACACCGGGCCCCAGTAGTCCTCGTCGTGGTAACTGGGCAGCCCCTCGAGATGCGGCAGTTCCGGCATCGTCACGGCCCGGCAACCCTTCGCCGCGACGCGGCGGATCTCGTTGCACATCGCTTCGGGGTTCCACGTCGGCAGCACCGCGATCGGGATGAACCGGTCGGGGTAGCTGCCCGCCCACTCGTCGATGTGCCAGTCGTTGTAGGCCGACACCATCACCAGCGTGACGTCTTCGCGGTGCATGTTCAGATGGCGCGCCGAGAAGCCGGTGAAGGTCGGGAAGCACATCGAGGCGAGGATGCCGTTGCGGTTCATGTCGCGGACGCGTTCGTGGACGTCGTAGACCCCGGGCCGCATCTCGGCGAAGCCGGCGGGGTCACGGCCCCACTCCTCGGGCGGCCACGACACCACCGCGTTGAGCCCGCTGACCCCCTGCGGCCTGCCCTGATACATCCACTGGTCGACGCCCTTGTCGTCGGTCACCACGATCGGCGCCTCGGCCTTGTACTTGGCCGGCACGTGGTTGAGGAACATGTCGGGCGGTTCCACCACGTGGTCGTCGATGCTCACCAGGATCAGGTCGTCGGTGTTCATGACTCAACTAGTACCCTCGGAAACCGTGACCGTCTCTGCGCGTCCGGCCACACGTTTGGCCGTACCGGCCAATATCGGCCATGTCGACCTGCGCCGCGGCGGCCGCGCCCTCGGTGGCAGTTACCTGTACGAGGGCGAGAAGCTGGTCACCGGCTGGCACTCGCACGACGTCCACCAGATCGAGTACGCGACCGGCGGCGTCGTCGAGGTGGAGACCGCGGCCGGACATCACCTGGTCCCGCCGCAGCAGGCGGCGTGGCTGCCCGCCGGCCTGGAGCACCAGACGACGATGAGCCCCGCCGTGCGCACCGTCGCGGTGATGTTCGACCCGCAGCTCGTCGCGGGCGGCGGGGACCGGGCCCGGATCCTGGCGGTGTCCCCGCTGATCCGCGAGATGATGCTCTACGCCCTGCGATGGCCGATCGGCCGAGCGGACGGCGATCCGGTCTCCGACGGGTTCTTCCGCACGCTCGGGCACCTGGTGTCCGACGCGCTCGACCACGAGACGCCGCTGAGCCTGCCGACGTCGGACCATCCGATCGTCGCCGCGGCGATGGCCTACACCAAGGAGCATCTGCAGTCGGTGACCGCCGAGCAGGTCAGCCGCGCCGTCGCGGTGTCCGAGCGGACGTTGCGGCGGCAGTTCCAGGACGAACTCGGGCTGAGCTGGCGAACCTATCTGCTGCACGCGCGGATGCTGCGGGCGATGGCCCTGCTGGCGTCTCCCGGGCAGTCGGTGCAGGAGACCGCGTCGGCCGTCGGCTTCGACAGCCTGAGTTCGTTCACCCGCGCGTTCACCCAGTTCTGTGGCGAGACGCCGTCGTCGTACCGCCGACGGGCCGCCCCGACAGCGTGAACATCAGCGCAGCGCTCGCCGACATCTCGTCCTACGGAATGTTCTTCACGCTCGAGGTGGGCGACCGGGACGCCACGCAAGGCTGGCGGCCGATCGCCGACTGCTACCGGGACGGCTGCGCCGACCTCGTCGACCTGACCGTCACCCGGTACCGCACCGACGACCGCCGGGTCGGCGCGTCGCTGGTCCACCTCGGCCACGCCGCCCGGTTGTGGTCGCCCGTGCTGGCGTGTGTGGTCGCCCACGGCGTGCTGCCCGACCTGATGTCACTGCAGCGCGCCCGCAACGGCTCGCAGTTGCGTCTCACCGACCCCGCCGGGGAGTCATACGGCACGCAGGACTGCTCCCCCGCCCGGCTGTACGACACCGTGGTCCGCGGCCAGCTGGAGCGGCTTGCGGCGGGTATGCCGGAACGCCTCGCGCCCGGACTGCTGCGCGGCAACATCGCGTCCGCGCTCGTGGGCAGTGCCGCCGCGTTGGCCGCGGCACGGCCGGACCTGCGCCGCCCGGTCGTCGCGTTGACGGCCGCGCTCCTGGAATCCACACCGTTGGCAGGGTCGGGGCGGTTCAGCGCCGGGGACATGAGGTTCCGGCGCCGGAGCTGCTGTCTGTTCTACCGCGCGCCGGCCGGCTCGATGTGTGGCGACTGCTCGCTGCGCGGTTAGAAGCCGAAGCCGAGTTCGGCGGGCGCGTCGCCGGCGAAAGCGGTGTCGAATCGGCGCAACAACTCGATGTCGCTGCAGCGCAGCCGATTCGCGCCCGCGAACGTCGACGCGCGATGGGTGCCGAGATACAGGCTGCCCAGCACGTCGAGGTCGGTGTGCACCTGCGCCGGTGCGTCCGTCGGCGCGCACCGGGCGCTGCCGGCGCGGATGTCCAGCGCGAATCGTCCGCCGTCGCCGCGGAATCCGTCGTCGACCTGTAGCACCGTGGAGATGTCGCCCCGATACGCGCGCGCCTCGAGCGCCTCCGGGACGTCCATGATGCGCACCCAGAGGTCGTCGGCCGCCGCGGTGGTGCGCACCAGTCGGGCGTCGGTGAACAGGTGCGGCAACGGGTCACCGGGCGGCGACCCGATGACGATCCGCTCGATCAGGTCGAGCCCGCACAGCGCCCGCCACAGCGCCACATGCGCGTCGCTGGTGACCGCCCGCAACTCCGACACCTGCGCGGTGGTGGGACCGTCCCGCTGCACCCGGTACAACGCGTAACCGTCCGGGTGCAGGAACGCGAACCACTTCGACGCCCCGTGCCGGGACTCCTCGCGGTCGGCCAGCAGCTCGTCCCACAGCGGGGCGGGACGCAACAGCCCGCCGGGGGTGCGCCGTCGCCACCGGTCGTAGATCGCGGCGAAGTCGTCGCGGTGCCCGGCCGGGTCGACCACCCGGACGCCACCCGGGTCGGGGACCGCGGCGTGGAAGCGGGCGAAGCGCCGGTCGACGGACAGTTCGCGCTCGATCGTCGCCGGGCCATAGCCGAACCGGCCGTAGATGCCACCCTCGCTGGCCGTCAGCGCCGCCAGTGGGTAGCCCGCGTCGGCGATCCGGCGGTGCAGTTCCTCGTACATCGACCGCAGCAGCCCCCGCCTGCGGTGTGTCGGCGCGACGGCCACCCAGCTGATGCCGGCGGTGGGCAGCACCTGTCCCCCGGGGACGGTGAGCCGAAGGTCCAGATAGATCGACTGGGCCACGACGTCGGCGCCGTCGTCCACCACCACCGCACCATCGGAGGGGACCAGGTGCCGCCACGCGGAGACCGCGTCGGTGTGTGAGTGCTCGCCGAAGGCGGCGGCGCCCAGCAGGGACATCGCCCGCCAGTCGTCCTCGACGACCGTGCGAGGCACCGGCGGTCCGGCGGTGTCGCTCATGATGTTCGACAGTGCCACACCGCCGTCCGTGGCCGCACCTCATTTTCGCCGGGTGAGTGCGAACCACGTTGTCAATGAACGGCATTGAGTAGGGTCATGCCATGCCCGACCGAACCGCCGGACTGAACGCCGCGGTGCGGCATGCGACGGAGTTCCTCGCCGGACTCGACGCGCGGCCGGTCGGCGCCCGATCGCCGGCAGCCGCAGTGCGCGACATTCTGGGCGGACCACTGCCCGAGCACGGTGAGCACCCCGACGCCGTGATCGACGCCCTCGCGGTCGGCGCCGAACCCGGTCTGGTCGCCAGCGCCGGGCCACGGCACTTCGGCTTCGTCGTCGGTGGAGCTGTGCCCGCAGCGCTGGCAGCGGACTGGCTGGTGTCGGCGTGGGACCAGTGCGCGGCATTCCACGCACTGTCGCCGGCGGGCTCGGCGATCGAGGACATCGCCGCGGCGTGGGCGCTGGACCTGCTGGGCCTGCCTGCCGGCGCCAGCGTCGGGTTCGTCACCGGTGGGCAGGCGGCGAACACCACCTGTCTGGCCGCCGCCCGGCACGCGGTGCTGGCCCGCGTCGGCTGGGACGTCGAGGAGCGCGGCCTGATCGGGGCGCCGGCGCTGCGGGTGTTCTGCGGGGAGCAGGCGCACGTCACCATTCACACCGCGCTGCGCCTCCTTGGCCTCGGCGCCGGCACCGCGACCAGAGTGCGTGCCGACGGTCAGGGCCGGCTCGATCCGGAAGCGCTCGACCATGCGCTGTCGCGCGCCGACGGCCCGGCGATCGTGTGCGCGCAG